>DATILZ010000420.1:0-4510 GCA_035475995.1 Hanamia sp.
ATTTATATTTCCTTTTATGGAGCCCGCATATTTATCAATAAATTTTTTGAAAGAATCATCCTTTTTTTCTGTATTTAGAATTTCTTCCAGTTGCTTTTCTACAATCTTTGATACAGAGGTGTTTTTGCGTTGAGCATAAGATTTGATGCGGCGTGCAACAGAATCATTTATGGTAAGATTGAGTTTAGTAGTCATTTTTTCCGGGATATTTTTATAAAGATACGCCTATTTTAAAATTATACGCCTTCATTGTTTTATAAAAAAATGGATGTTATTAGAAAGTTGCAACCTTAATTAATAGTTTCAGGGTTGCCAACTTTGAAAGTTGGCAACCTTCACTAAACCTTCACTAAAAATTGCGCAATCGGTTGTGGATTTTCCAACTGATTAATCAGTTTTTTTGAAAAAAATATTCGTTTCAATAACGATTATAGAAATTAAAATAGGAAATTGAAATATTTCTTTGATTACTGCACTCAAGAATTTCACTATGGACACAAGAAGAGACTTTATAAAAAAAGCATCATTACTAACAGGAGGAGTTGGGATTTGGAGCAGTTTGCCGGCATCAATTCAAAAAGCCATTTCGATCAATCCGGCGCCCGGAACTACTTTTGAAGACGCTGAACACATCGTTTTCCTGATGCAGGAAAATCGTTCTTTTGACCATTGCTTTGGCGCTCTCCAGGGGGTTCGCGGGTTTAATGATCCCCGTTTTATTTCATTGCCTGATCAAAAACCGGTTTGGCTGCAAACAAATGCTGAAGGAAAAACCTTTGCGCCTTTTCGGCTGGATATAAAAGATACCAAAGCAACATGGATAGGAGGGTTGCCACATTCATGGGCAGACCAGGTAGATGCAAGGAATGATGGAAAATATGATCAATGGCTGATCGCTAAACGATACGGCAATAAGGAACACAAGGATTTTCCGATGACTATGGGACACTATACAAGAGAAGATCTTCCATTCTATTATGCACTTGCTGATGCATTCACTGTTTGTGATCAGAATTTTTGCGCTTCGCTCACCGGAACTACACCAAACCGTAGCTTTTTCTGGACTGGAAAAATTCGTGCAAACAAAGACTCAAAAGCTGATGTGCGCAATTCAGATTTGTATTACAATAAAGAAGCTAATTGGAAAACATTTCCTGAAAGGCTCGAAGAAAATGGAATCCCATGGAAAGTTTATCAGAACGAAATAAGCGTGCAGACTGATTTGGATGGAGAAGATGAAAGCTTGTTATCAAATTTTACCGATAATAATTTAGAATGGTTTAGTCAATACAATGTTCGTTTTCACAAAGCCCATCAGGATTTTTTGAAAAGAAGGACCGTAGAACTTCCTTCAGAAATTGAGCAATTGGAAGAAGAACTTAAAAAATCAGATAAAAATAAATCAGTAAAAATTCAGAAAAAGCTAAAACAAAAAACAGAACAGCTTGCAAAGTATAAAGAGGAATTGATTAAATGGAGCCCGGAGAATTTTGATAAATTATCTGAATTTGAAAAAAATATTCATACAAAAGCATTTACCACAAATGTGCATGATACAGATTATCATAGGTCTGCGTCATTTTCTTATGAGGAGAACGGAGTTGAGCACAGTATTCAAATGCCCAAAGGCGACATATTACATCAGTTCAGGCAGGATGTAAATGATGGAAAATTACCAACCGTATCGTGGCTGGTAGCGCCACAATATTTTTCAGATCATCCGAGCGCTCCGTGGTTTGGAGCGTGGTATGTTTCTGAGGTTTTGGATATTCTTACCAGGAATCCGGAGGTA
This sequence comes from Hanamia sp., assembly GCA_035475995.1. GTDB lineage: Bacteria > Bacteroidota > Bacteroidia > Chitinophagales > Chitinophagaceae > Ginsengibacter. The sequence continues at coordinate 1,793 of DATILZ010000420.1, forward strand.
TGGAAGAAAACTATTTTCATTTTAAATTATGATGAAAATGATGGTTATTTCGATCATATTCCACCTTTTGTAGCTCCAAAACCAAATGATCCGGATAGCGGGAAGGTTTCGGAAGGAATTGATACTTCTGATGAATATGTAACCATCGAAGAAGAATTAAGCCGCAAGGATCTGGACAAAGAAGATGCACGGGAAAGTCCTGTAGGTTTGGGATACAGGGTTCCACTGGTAATTGCGTCTCCCTGGACGCGGGGCGGTTGGGTCAATTCGCAGGTATTTGATATTACGTCCACCTTGCAGTTTCTGGAAAAATTTCTGACAAAAAAAACCGGCAAAGAGATCAAAGAATCAAATATCAGCAAATGGCGCAGGCTTGTTTCCGGCGATCTTACATCCGTTTTCAGGCCTTATAATGGCGAAAAAATAAAATTGCCTGTATTTGTAAAAAAAGATCCTTTTGTAGAAAAAATAAACAATGCAAAATTTAAAAAATTGCCCTCCGGTTATAAAGCGCTTACAGAAGCAGAAATAAACCAGGTAAGATCAAATCCTCTTGGATCCTCCTTGTTGCCAGTGCAGGAAAAAGGCATTCGCGATTCGTGTGCGTTGCCTTATCAATTAATGGCCGATGGAAAATTAAGTACAGATAAGAAAGCCTTTGATATTTCTCTTGCAGCTGGCAACGGGATATTTGGTGAACAGGCAGCAGGAGCGCCTTTTAGCATTTATGCTCCCGGAAGATATGCAGTAAAGCAACAAATAAATGGAAATCGTGTTTTTGAAAAAGTAAAAACATGGAACTATGCTGTAAAAGCCGGCGATGAATTAAAAGGTGAATGGCTTTTAAGCAATTTTGAAAACGGGTTGTATCATTTGAAAGTATATGGTCCGAATGGTTTTTTCAGAGAATTTAAAGGAAGCAAAAATGACCCGGAAATAGGCATTTCAATGGATTATGAACGAAAGAAAAACTCCGGTAAACTTACCGGAAACATTACTGTAACATTGAAAAATTTAACCAATAAAAATCACGCGGTTGAAATAGCAGATACAACTTATAAAAGAGGCACAAGAAAAATTGTTTTAGAAAAAGAGGCACAAATACTTCAAACATTTGATCTTTCTAAAAGTTACAATTGGTATGATCTGATCATTAAAATAAATGGCAATCATTTATTTGAAAAAAGATATGCAGGTCGCGTGGAAACAGGAGCTCACAGTAAAAGTGATCCCGTGATGGGAAGGATGATTTAGATTAGAATGATGTTTTTGAGCCGCTGGTCCAAATCTTTACTGAATTATATAATAAGCGCTAATTTTAATTTTTTACAAAAATGAAAGATGAAAAAAATGGTAATTGGAATCAGCGAAGGCTCCAGGTATTTTAATTATGAAAACTGGATAAAAGATGAAGAAGGTGTAGAGGTGATAAAATTAAGTTATCACCTGGATAATTTAAAAGATATTGAAAGATGCGATGGTATTATTCTTACTGGAGGAGGCGATATAAATCCTGTATTGTACCGCCAGCCCGGCTTTATGGCTTATATCGATCCAAAAGAAATTGATGAAAAAAGAGATGAATTTGAGTGGAAAATAATTCAGCATACAGAAGAAAATCAAAAACCTTTATTAGGTATTTGCCGCGGACTTCAATTGGTAAATGTTTATTTTGGAGGAATTCTATTGCCGGATATTCCTTCATTTGGTAAATTTAATCATGCAAAATTTGACACCGGAAATGACAGAGAGCATACGGTGGATATAGACGCCAATTCCCTTTTATATAAAATAACCGGCGAGGAGAGAGGCCGCGTCAATAGCGCACATCATCAAAGCGCCGATATTCCCGGATACGGGCTTGTGGTAAATGCATTGTCGCCGGATGGAGTGATAGAAGGAATGGAAAGAAAAGAACCGGAAGGAAGATCTTTCCTCATGCTGGTACAATGGCATCCGGAAAGAATGGCCAACCAGCAAAGTAATTTTGTGAAAAAAATTAAACAAAGTTTTTTAGACGCTGTTAGAGAAAGTGTTGAATAACAGCTTGTCTTAAAATCCTTTTTTATATTGTTTTTGAAATGCACCTCTTTCTGTTCATTTCGGATTTACAATTTATCTTTAATCTTATTATTAGCATTTGCAAAATACTTGTAACTAAAGAAAAAGTTTGAGTTTTGAAATAAACTATGCCTCAGAGCGTTTAAAAAATGCTAAGAGGCGCTAATAACGCATATCTTCACAAATACTCCATTGACCTATGAAACCGGAGTGTATTATTTAAACACTTAATCAGAGCAGATCCAATGCTACTCAGAATATCTATAAAAACGTTTGGCTTACTGACGTTTATTTTATTTGTTTTCACTGCAAATGCTACTAACTATTATCTTTCTACTTCAGGAGATGATGCCAATACCGGAACGGATCCTTCTGCTCCCTGGCAAACGCTGAGCAAATTAAATTCATTTAAAAACCTGAAGCCAGGTGATAATGTCTGGTTTAAAAGAGGCGATACTTTTTATGGAAGTATTACTGTAAGTAATTCCGGAACGGCAGGAAATCCGATAACGTTTAGTGCTTATGGAACAGGAGAAAATCCGGTAATTACTGGATTTACAAATATAACTAAATGGACTAATTTAGGTAACAATATTTGGGAGAGCGCTAATGCGCTTTCTACCTTACCAACATGTAACATGGTAGTGATAAATGGAG
>DATILZ010000421.1:0-18480 GCA_035475995.1 Hanamia sp.
AAATCAAACCTGAAACCTACTCCGGAAGACACTCCCAGCTGCTTATACAAATTCTTAAATTTGAATTGAGTAGTATCTTCTTTGCCATCGGGCCGCGTATTTTTAAAATTCCAAATATTGCCCACATCTGTAAAAAAAGCCATTTTAAAAAGCACGGCATTTGAAAAAAGTGGCGCTACATTAAACCGGTATTCGGCATTTCCTTCCAGTTGGATATCGCCGGTGCGGTCGTTAAACCGGATTCCGGTTGACTGATATGGTGCCAGTCGCTGGCCTCCCACGCCAATTCCACGGACCGGCCAGCCACGCATGCTGTTTGGACCACCGCCAAAATATTGTTTGAAAAATGGAAGGGTAGTATCGCTGTTTGATAAAGGAATACCTACACCCGCAAACGCCCTCAGCGCAATAGCTGACTTTTGATGATTGATCGTATAAATATATTCCACGTCGGTTTTTATAAATTCCTTTAAGTATTTATTGAAAAAATTTCCTGTCTGTGCCGTTTTGTTTTTTTCTTTCAACAGATCCCATGGCAAACCGGATTCTTCAAAGTTTACTTTTAAATTGGTAACCAGATTTGGATTGCGCGGATTTGCCTTTGCAAGATTATAGGTGATTGAAGAACCCATTACCAGTGCAGTGTTGAACGAATATTTTAAAAAAGGGTTTTCATTTAATGTGCTGTCAAAGCTGGCGGAGCGGTTGTATAAACGCCGGTAATCAAAGTTAAAAAGTTTCAGGCTCCACAAGTGTTTGGCATTATTTGTCCAGTTAAAACCATACGCTGTATTAAACACCTGTTGATTAAAAAAATCGATGCGGTTTATGAGAGAAATATTTGTATTGATAAATGATTGATTGGTAATTAAGCTTTTATTATTATAAACACCAAATGGAAAAATGAACTTTGGAAATAACAAGGTATTTGAATAGCTCAGCTCGTTAGAATTGATAAAAGTACCATTGCTATTGCGGTGCGATGTGTTAAATTCAACTCCCGCTTTTATTCCGTTCGTCATGCGAATCGCTGATTTAGCAAGGTTTCTATCAGTTACCGACAAATTTAAAGACAATCCTAAAAGATTTCCGGATGCAGAAGTAGTAAGGGTGCTGGTAGCATTATTTGCAGAATAACTCATTTCAATATTTCCCTCAAAAGCATATTTTTTTAATGGAATTAATTTTACCACCATATTCAACAGATTGGTATCTTTTTGTTCGATGATATCAATTGTCGGGCTTTCCCAAACACCCAGCTTATACAGATCATTTATCGTTTTAAAATAATCATCCTGCCGAAAAACATTTCCTTTTTTTATTGCCAGGTTTCGACGCAGCAATGAAAATTTAAAAAGTTTACGGTGAAATTTGGCGGTGTAACTTTTAAATGCCCTTACCTGTAAGGCAGTATCTGTATATTCATCACCCGGAATATAATCCGGCAAAACATAAATATTATTGATATAATATTTTTGCAGGTTAGTGCTGTCAGGTAAATTATTTAATTGAAAACCCAACCGGATTTTTGGATGTTTGCGTTGCTCATTTGCCTCTGCCAATAACCTCAGTTGTTCAAACGGATCTTCTGAAACACTTGTCAAGGCTGCAATGGTAGTATCACCTGTTGCTCTTATTTCATCAGCAGTAAATTTATAGTAGCCGTTATTTTTATAAAGATTTACCAGCCGGTTTGTTTCCTGCAGAATACCACTTTTTGTTACAGGTGTATTCGGCTGAAGCAGCGATTCTTTTTTTGTTGACATCGCCAGCTCCTCTAATTCAGGCTTTGTAAAAAGATAGGCTAAAGTATCTATCATGGTGCGTTTGCCGGCATCTACATCGTAGGTAACCGTTACCCTTTGCTGCTTTTTTTTACGGGTAACTGTGTCAAAAGAATAAGAAATGTCCGGAGTATAGAATCCAAGATTTTGCAGAGCTACGGTCATATTCGCAGCCGATTGCGCCACTGCATTTGTATCAAAAACAGGTGGATTGGGAAGGTAATGAAAAACAAAAAATTTATCTTTTACGATCACTTTGGCACTGTCGTCCAGTTGGGTGGTTAATTTTGATTTGATACTCACTTTCTCATCTTTACTTACACCATTTGCTTTTAATTTAATATTATTTTTAAAAATGAAAGGCACATTTTTTTGATATTTTTGAACAATCGTGCAACCTGAAAAAAACAGAATCGTAAAAAAAACGTTTAGAAAAAATAAGATGGAAGTTTTCACAGAGTTGTTCCCTTTCATAATAAAAAAGCCATGTTAAGCAAAAAGATTGTCAAATATATTCAAAGTTTGAGCCATAAAAAATTCCGTGATGAAGAAGGCGCCTTTATTGGAGAAGGACCAAAGATTGTTACAGAATTTTTGACATCAGAAAAAATAAAATGCAGGCTCCTTTGTGCAGAAAAAACGTGGCTTTTGGATAATGGATTTTTATTGAAAAATATAGAACCTGAAAATATTTTTGAAGTAGATGAGCATTGGCTGAAAAGTATTTCACTTTTGAAAACGCCAAACAAAGTGGTTGCGGTTTTTGACAAAAAAACTGTACATGAAAGTCGAAATCTATCGGGAAAAGTTTCTTTAATGCTGGATGATCTGCAGGATCCGGGAAATCTTGGCACCATCATTCGCATTGCAGATTGGTTTGCAATAGAAAATATTATCTGTAGCGAAAACAGTGTCGATTGTTACAATCCAAAAGTAGTACAAGCTACCATGGGCAGTCTTTCCAGGGTAAATCTCATTTATACATCTTTGGATTCTTTTATTGAAAAAAATAAAAAAATTCCGATTTATGCTGCTGCATTGTCAGGCATTTCTGTTTTTAAATTACCAAAAATAACTGAAGCGGTTTTTTTAATTGGAAATGAATCAAAGGGATTGAGTGAAGAAATTTTAAAATTAGCTACGGAAAGAATAACCATTCCAAAAGCCGGCCACGCGGAGTCACTGAATGCAGCAGTAGCTGCAGGAATTATATTATCCCAGGTAGTTTTTCGTTCTTAATTTGTATAAATACAAAACCGCTTTAAAAGTTTGTTTACTGTCCAAAGGACTCCTTATGGGGAAGAATAAAAAATAATCATTGATAACGTTACCTTTATCGCTTTTAAATAAAGAATATGCTAAAAGTTGGAGTTTTTGGAGTAGGCCATTTGGGAAAATTTCATTTGAATAACTGGAAAGAAATTGAAGGTGTAAAATTGATGGGATTCTTTGACCCATCGGATTCGAATGCAAATGAAGTGAAAAAAGAATATGGGTTAAAAAGATTTAAAAAAGCTGATGACCTGATTGAGGCTTGTGATGCAATTGATATCGTAGCACCCACTACCGAACATTTTGAATTGTGTAAAAAAGCGATTCTAAAAAGTAAGCATGTATTTGTTGAAAAACCTTTGTGCAACACGATGGAAGAAGCAAAGGAAATAGTGAAGCTGGCAAAAGAAGCAAATATAAAATTCCAGGTTGGCCATGTAGAACGTTTTAATCCTGCGCTGCTCGCTGCAAAAGAACACGAACTGGCGCCGATGTTTATCGAAGTGCATCGTCTTTCTCAATTCAATCCACGCGGCACTGATGTAAGCGTCATTCTTGATTTAATGATCCATGATATTGATATTATTCTTTCGCTCGTAAAAAGTGATGTAAAAAATGTTTTTGCAAATGGCGTAAATGTTTTGAGCGATACACCTGATATTGCCAACGTAAGAATCGAATTTGACAATGGCTGCGTAGCCAATCTTACTTCATCAAGGATCAGTATGAAAAAAATGCGAAAGATGCGTTTGTTTCAAAAAGATTCTTATGTAGGAATAGATTTTTTAGATAAAAAAACAGAGATAATCAAATATAAATCACCTGAAGATAAAAATGTTTTTTCATTTGATATTGACACCAATCATGGCAAAAAAACAATTGCCATTGCAGCGCCGGTTGTTAAAGAAAACAATGCGATAAAAATGGAATTAGAAAGTTTTGTGACTGCAATAAATAATAACAAAACTACCGTAGTTAGTGAGGTTGACGGCTTTCGTGCGATGGAAGTTGCGCATTTAATTTTGGATAAGATAAACCGGAACCAGATCCTGTAATTTTAATTTTATTCTAATTTGCAAAAGCGCTTACACATTGGATTTTATGCATTAGGCGATTTAATTGCGGCTGTTATTGCATGGATTCTTTTTTATTGGATTCATAAGCATTTAGGTGGCGAGAATTTTGACTTCAGCAGGAAATTTATTTTTGGATTAATATTTTACCCTGCGGGATATTTGGTTTTATATCATCTTTATGGAACCTATAAAAATCTTTATTACAAATCCAGAGTGCTTGAATTATTATCTACTTTTATCAGCACCCTTTTAGGAAGTATTATTTTGTTTTTCATTTTTCTGTTTTATAAAAAAAATCAAAATCTCAGTAACTTTTACACGCAGTTTTTTATCCTGTTTTTCCTGCAGTTTTTCATTACCTATTTTATCCGTTATTTATTGCTAACAGCTGCTCATATGGGGTTGCAGCGCGAAGAAGTATGGTTTAATACTTTAATAATTGGAAACGCAGAAAGGGCTGAAGAACTATTTCAATCAATCAATTTGAATACTGAAAAAAGTGGTTACCGGGTTTGTGGTTTTATTACTCCGGAAGAAAAAAGCGGCGCTCAGTCTAACGCAGAAATTGCTTTTCTGGGTAATATCAATATTGCTAAAAATGTAATAGATGAATATTCGATCAGTGAAGTGATTATTGCGTTGAGAAAAGAGGAGAGAGAAGAACTGGAAAAAATTTTGCAAGTGCTTGCAGAGAAAGAAGTGAATGTAAAAATGATGCCTGATAGAATTGATATTCTAACTGGAAACGTAAGAACGACAAATATTATGGGAACGCCGTTAATTGAAATTCATACGGGTTTGATGAATGCCTGGCAGCAAAATGTAAAGCAGCTTGTTGATATTTGCATCTCTGTTTTTGGGATCATTATTCTTTCTCCATTGCTTATATATACCGCTATCAGAACAAAATTTTCTTCAAAAGGAGCGGTGTTTTATTCACAGGAAAGGATTGGTTATAAAGGCAAAAGATTCTTTATTCATAAGTTCAGGTCAATGATAACGGATGCCGAAAGAAATGGTCCGATGCTGAGCAGCAACAACGATGAGCGTATTACCAAATGGGGTAAAACAATGCGCCGGTGGCGGCTTGATGAATTGCCACAATTATGGAATGTGATCAAAGGCGAGATGAGTCTTGTAGGCCCGCGCCCTGAAAGAAAATATTATATAGATCAGATTACCAAAGATCGCCCGGAATATAAGATCTTATTAAAAGTAAAACCTGGAATTACGAGTTGGGGAATGGTAAAATTCGGTTATGCCGAAAATATTAATGAAATGATTGAACGCATGAAATATGATATTATTTATATAGAAAACATTTCATTGGCACTTGATTTTAAAATAATGATTCACACGATCAGGATTATTTTGCTGGGGAAAGGGAAGTGAACAGTAAATGGAGAAATAAACCCATTTTTAGTTTCTTTATTTCCATTAAATAAAAAACCCCGCTCGAAAAAGCAGGGGTTTTATGAGATTATTTAAAAAATTATTCAGCTACTACTTCAAAATCAACTTCAGTTTCATGGCCTTTACCAAAGTCAATCTTAGCTTTATAAGTTCCTAATTCTTTTACATCATCCAGAATGGTGATTCTGCGGCGGTCAATTTCATAGCCTTTTTGTTCGCGGATCGCTCTTGCGATCTGAACAGAAGTTACGCTACCAAATATTTTTCCGCTCGTACCGGTTTTGGCGCCGATTTTCAACGGTGATTCGTTCAATACGCTGATTACACTGTTGATCTCTGCCAAAAGTTTTTCTTCTTTTTTGGCAAGTTGTTTTTTGCGTTCTTCCAGTTGTTTCAGATTGGAAGGATTGGCCTCAACAGCAAATTTGTGTGGAATTAAGTAATTGCGGCCATAGCCGTCTTTTACTGTTACCAATTCGTGTGCACCACCTAAATTATTTACATCCTGTATTAATATTACCTGCATTTTGTTTTGCATTTTTACCCAATCCCGTCCCGAACAATCGGGATTCAGAACTTTCTCCGCCTTTAGTGGATTAGGGTGGTGAAAAAAAATTATTTCATTAAATCTGTTACGTAAGGAAGAATGGCCATTTGACGGGCTTTCTTTACTGCTTCGCTCACTTTACGCTGGTATTTCAAAGAATTACCAGTGATGCGGCGCGGAAGCAATTTACCTTGTTCGTTCAGGAATTTTTTCAAAAAATCAGCATCTTTATAATCAATGTATTTGATGCCCAATTTTTTGAAACGGCAATATTTTTTTGGCCGTTTTTCAGCTTTTATCGCTGTCAGGTATTTTATTTCATTTGGTTTAGGCATTGTTTACCTCCGCTTTTTCGATTCCTGTTGGTACGCCTTTTCTCTTTTTAGCATTGTACTCGACGGCGTATTTGTCGAGTGCAGTGAACATGTGGCGAATGACTGATTCATCGCGCAAAAGCTGTGTTTTCAGCTTTTCATTGAAGTCGGTTGGCGCAGCATATTCCAGAACCCAGTATAAACCGGTTGTTTTTTTCTGGATTGGGTACGCCAGTGATTTTAGTCCCCAGGGGTTTTCGTTAATAACCTCTCCGCCGTTTTCAGTAATCAGCGTTGTGAACTTATTCTGAGCGGCTTTAAATTCCTCTTCAGAAAGTACAGGGGTAAAAATCACCATCAATTCGTAATTCTGCATTAATCGTGTTTTTTGGTGAATAAAATTTTTAATTTGGGCGGCAAAGGTACGGAATTTATGCTATTAAGGAAAAGAAATAAGTTACTAATTATTCATAAATATCTACACGGTTCTATGCAATCAAAAAAGAGCCGACAATTTTTTAAATTTTGTCAGCTCTTTTCAATAACCTATTCAAAATTCCTTTATGGGAAAATTCCTAATTCAACATAAGAAGTAGCTACTTTATTAATGGCACAAACATAAGCGGCAGTTCGCATATCCGGGATAGCCGGTGTTTTTTGCCAGATGTCAACAATTTCGCGCGTTGCGGTGATCATCGTTTCTTCAAGCCCGCTTCTTACCAAATCTACTTCATCGGCGCCATGCAGGATAAAATCTCTTTCAGATGCGCTCATCTTTTTGCCGGTGAGTTCTTCTACCTGGTTTACAATATGATGATTCATATTCTCGCTGAATCTTTTTTCCAAACGTCCGTAACGTACATGACTCAGGTTTTTTAACCATTCAAAATAACTGACCGTAACACCACCAGCATTTAGGTACATATCAGGAACAATTAATACACCTTTTGGATTTAAAATTTCATCAGCTTCAGGCGATAAAGGTCCGTTCGCTGCTTCCCCTACAATTTTTGCTTTTACCCGGCCTGCATTTTCTCCATTTATTACGTTTTCCAATGCTGCGGGAATCAGAATGTCACATTCCATTTCCAGTGCATCAGCAGATTTTTCAAAATTTTCCGCTCCCGGAAAATCCAGGATAGAGCCCGTTTTTTTGCGATGCAGCCAAACCTTTTCTACATCCAGTCCTTTATCGCTTCTGATCGCGCCTTCATATTCTGCCAAACCAACGATAATCGCTCCTGCCTGTTGAAAAAACAAAGCAGAATGATAACCTACATTTCCCAATCCCTGAACACAAACCCGTTTTCCTTTTACCCCGGTTGGCAAACCAAGTTTTTCCATCAAAGTGGTCATATTACACACTTCAGTAAGGCCATAAAAAACTCCCAATCCGGTCGCTTCTTTTCTTCCACGAACACCACCCTGCGAAACTGGTTTTCCGGTTACACAGGCAGCAGCATCAATTTCGCCGGGATGCATAGCCGTATAAGTGTCAAGTATCCATGCCATTTCTCTTTCGCCGGTTCCATAATCGGGAGCCGGAACATCGGTTCCTGGTCCGATAAAATTTTTCTTGATTAATTCAGCAGTATAACGGCGGGTAATTTTTTCCAACTCGTATGGTGTATATTCCCGCGGGCTTATTTTTATTCCTCCTTTTGCACCTCCAAAAGGAACATTGACGATGGCACATTTGTAAGTCATCAAAGCAGCAAGCGCCATCACTTCATCCTGGTTTACCGCATTACTAAAACGGATACCACCTTTGCATGGAGTTTTATGATGAGAATGCTGAACGCGATATGCCTCCAATGTAACAATTTCACCATTTTCTCTTTTGATCGGAAACCGCATCTGGTACACACTGTTACATTGCTTTATTTGTTGAAGGATTCCATTATCCCATTGGGTGAAGACGGCCGCTTTATCAAAGCTTTTTTCAACGTTTTCAAAAAAACTATAAGGAACTTTTGACGACATGATGTTATTTTTTATTGAAAATTTAAAATTAGTCGGATTGATGAAAAGCTATAAAGACTTTTCTTTTTTTGAAACCTTTCTGTCGATTCTTATTAAATATAAAAAGAACACTACAAGAATAACAATGCAAACTGCCATTACTACATATATTTTATCATGGCTTCTCATTGTTTCATCAATGGTAGTGGGAACGGTTTGTTGCGCCCGCAACAACGGGCTTAATAGAAATAATATAACGGTAAAGCATAGATGCTTTAAAAACAATTTATCCATGAATTAAATTTTTGTTGGCAAGCAGGCTTAAACGTATTTTTAAATTGCTGATCCAGATTCCTAAAAGCAGCCAGCCAAAAACTGCAGGCCAGAAGATCATTTCCATTGTTGGATCAAGGCTTCCACCGCCAAGTGCAGGATTACCACCGCCTTTGGCGCCTTCCATGCCACCCGGATGAAGAGATTGCACGAGTCGTGGAAGGATCATGATCAATGGAATATAAATGAAATAAGCAAAAATATTATAGACAGAAGATACACGGGCTCTTTTATCAAAATCAGTCATCGAACCGCGTAAAACTATGTAAGCTAAATAAATCAAAACTGCAATTGCAGCGGCAATTTGTTTAGGATCGTTGCTCCAGAATTCCCCCCAGGTATATTTTGCCCAGATTGATCCGGTTGCTAATCCCAAAAGTCCAAAAATAATTCCTGTTTTTGCAAATTCAGAGGCGTAAATATCGTATTTAAGATTTTGTGTTCTGAGATAAGCAATGGAATAAGCAAGAGACAATGTAAGTAATCCCATTTGCCCAAACCACATTGGAACATGGAAGAAGAAATTACGAATGCTTTGATGAAGATTTCCAATAATAGGAACAGGAATCAGAAAACCGGCAGTGAAGGTGACAAACAAGAAAATAATACACAATATCTTCCACCACTTTAGTTGCATGAAGTTTTTTTTGTGGAGCAAAATTAAGGATAATATGCTTGCATTTCTTTAAATGTTTGATTCGCATTTACGTTTTTGGAATAAATTTTAAGGAAAATGAAGAAGTGTGAAAATTTTCAAAAGTATTTGTAAAGAATAGGATATGAATCATCAAATGATAAGATAAATTGATAATTTAATAAAGTGAACGGAGTTTTAATTTACCCTTCAAACGTTTTGAATTTCAATCTTTGATCGCAACATAAAATGATTAAATTTTAATAAAATAAAAATATTGTATGGATGCAATACTATTAGATAATGAATTTATGGAATACTTGATAAAACTTTCACAGCCAGAAAAAAAATCGTTATTGTTTGTAGCTAAAAATTTCGTTGAGCTAAAAGAAGAAGCAGAGAGTATCAGCATTGAGCAATACAACAAAGAGATAGATGAGGCGATGACACGAATGGACAATGGTGGGTTTTACACTCATGACAAGCAGTTTAATTGGCTGAGTTAACTTAGTCCTTCCACAAAAAAGGAAATAACACAATAGACAAAACAATAACCAGCAAATCGAGGCCGGATAATAAAAGAGAAATTTGCAAAATCGCTCCTTCCCTGAAGACTTCACCATAAGCGGCTTTTGACAGTCGAATCAATAATAATAATTGGGGAATAATCAGCGGAAAACCAAGTATGGCCATTATCGCGGCGTTTTGATGTGCTTTGGCTGCAATCGCTGACATTAACGTGAACACGAGGCTCAGACTTAACCCGCCCAGACATGCGATGCCGATGAACTGGAATTCATTCATTACCGGATTGCCCAATAAAATTCTAAATAAAACGACACTTAATAACACCATTAAAAGCATTATAACCGTACTGTAAATCAATTTTGAAATGATAAAATGTACCGGGCTTACAATAGAATAAAAATAAAGCATTCGTCCGTGGCTTTCCTGCATAAAACTTTTAGCTACCGCATTTACACACACAAACAATTGAATCATCCAGAATAATCCGTTATAAACAGTACTTTCCGGCTGCCCCATTGCCAGGTATAATACAAAAATGGTACTGGCAACATAAAGCAAAATGCCGAAAAACGTATGTTGCTGGCGCAGTTCCAACAGAAAATCTTTTTTTAAGAGTGTGATTATTTTAGACAAGGATCGAATTTAATTGCAAATAAAAGGTAAAAATACTTTTAAATATTCTTAGTGTATTGATCAATTATTAATTCGACTCATATCAGCAAAGCAGCAAATAATGCAAGTTTTAAATTTTATCTGATGAAGGATATTGTATTACAAATTCCTTTATTTCTTCGTTTGCTGCGGTTGTTTTTTTTACTTCCATCGGGCATAAAAATTGTAGCATTTTTATTAGATTAAAATAATTTTTTATTGATGGTTATTTTAGAATTAATAAATTTTTTAAGATGGAAAAGCTTACAATAAAAATTGAATTAAACGATGTTACTTTGATTGGAAATCTGAATAAACCTGCAAAACCTGGCGCTTTGGTAATTTTTGCGCATGGAAGTGGAAGTAGCCGTTTGAGTCCAAGGAATAATTATGTAGCCGATATTCTGAACCAGCATCGCATCACCACCTTACTTACCGACCTTTTAACTCCGGAAGAAGATGAAGTTTATGAAAACCGTTTTAATATCAATCTTTTGACAGACAGACTGATAAGAGTTACAGAAAAAATGCTGGAACAAATCGCTTTTGATGTTTTGCCTATTGGATATTTTGGTGCAAGTACAGGAGCCGCGTCTGCGTTGGATGCCGCTGCCTTTCTGGGCGATACTATAAAAGCAATTGTATGCCGTGGCGGGAGAGTAGATATGGCAAAAAATATATCTGAAGTAAAAGCTGAGGTTTTGTTCATTGTTGGATCTCTCGATTCGCCGGTTATTGATTTGAACGAAAAGGCGTATGAGTCTATTCGTTCAGAAAAGAAAATGCACATTGTAGAAGGCGCTTCTCATTTGTTTGAAGAGCCCGGAACGTTGGATGAAGTTGCAAACACAGCAGCAGACTGGTTTGATTTGCATTTGTGCAGGCAAACTCTCACTCAAAATACTCATTAATCATGTATTTCAATAACAGAGTTGATGCAGCCATGCAACTCTCCAAAAAACTGGAAAAGTATAAAGGGCAAAACGGGATAGTACTTGCTATACCGAGGGGAGGGGTTCCTATTGGTTACTACCTGGCGCGTTTCCTTGGTTTTAAGCTTGATCTTTTGATGACTAAAAAATTAGGACATCCTTTAAATGGTGAATTTGCAATCGGTGCTGTTGGTTTGGAAGATTCGATTATCGAAGAAACGGAGAATGTTCCTCCTGAATACATAAAAGAGAAAACAGCAGAGATCCATGAACAATTAAAAAAAAGATACAAAGATTTTATGGGAGAAAAAGCTCCGTTGGATCTAAAAGGGAAAGTTGTAATTGTAGTGGATGATGGCATTGCCACAGGACGTACCATTCTTGCTACTATAAAAATGCTTCGAAGCAAGCATCCGCAAAAATTAGTAGTAGCGGTTCCCGTGGCTTCTACTGAGGCGGCAGAACGGATAAGTAAAGAAGTAGACGATTTTGTTTGCCTGTACACTCCGGTTCCTTTTTTTGGAGTTGGAAGGTTCTACAAAGATTTTAGCCAGACCACAGATGAAGAAGTAATTAACCTGTTGAAAGAATTGAATGAAAAAGGTCACACTGCTTAATGACAGTTTGCTATTTTTTCAAATTATCAAACCTCAATTGAATCAATATTCTTTGCAGAAAGAAGTTACACTCCAAAATTTCAATGTTTTTTATTTCCGAATTTTTATTTCCGATTTTTTTGTAAATATTTTTCAAAAAAATCTCCATTTAAAAATACTTGAATCCATTTATCTTCGTTCTTATGACGAAGTTTTTAATAATAGGACTGGGTAATCCGGGAAACGAATATGCACACACGAGGCATAATATCGGATTTGATATTTTAAATGCTTTTGTTTTGAAAAAGAATGCCTTTTTCCAATCTGCAAGATTGGCAGAAGTAGCAGAAATAAAATTTAAAGGAAAAATATTTATTTGTATTAAACCAACTACTTTTATGAATCTTAGCGGAAGAGCAGTAAAGTATTGGTTGGACAAAGAAAAAATTTCTATAGAAAATTCTTTGACAATTGTAGATGACCTTGCACTTCCGTTGAGTAAACTGCGGCTGCGCAAAAGAGGTTCTGATGCCGGCCATAATGGATTAAAGGATATTCAAAATGTATTAGGAACGGATGAATATCCAAAGCTTCGTTTTGGCATTGGGGATCAGTTTCCAAAAGGCATGCAGGTAGAGTTTGTTTTGAGCCGCTGGCTACCTGAAGAATTGCCTGTGGTAAACTTAAAAATTGAAAAAAGTATTCAGATAATTGAAGAATTTGCAACAGTCGGAATTGACAAAACTATGAGCGATGTAAATAATCTCACTTTTATTTGATAAATTCACAGATAAATTCTTTTTTAAATTTGTTTTTTATATTTTCGCAAAACCTTTGAAAAGCCCTGACTAAACCTGATTGAAATGAAAATATTTTGTATAGGGCGTAATTATGCCGAACATGCTAAAGAAATGGGGAGTGCCGCTCCGGACGAACCCATTATATTTATGAAACCAAAGAGCGCTCTTGTGCAAGGGCATACGCCATTTTATTATCCCGAATTTACCAATGATCTTCATTATGAAGCGGAACTGGTAGTGCGTGTGAGTAAAAACGGAAAATACATCCAGGAAAAACATGCATCCAATTATTATAATGCCATTACTGTCGGAATTGACTTTACCGCGCGTGATATTCAACAACAATTGAAAGAAAAAGGTCTTCCGTGGGAAAAAGCAAAAGCTTTTGATAATTCTGCAGCAGTGGGTAAGTTTATTGATTTTAGCTCAGCAATCGACAAGAAGAATATTAATTTTTCTTTGGCAAAAAATAAAGAAGTTGTTCAAAAAGCCAATTCCGCATCAATGATTTTTTCGATAGATAAAATCGTGGCAAACATCTCTAATTATTTTTCCATTAATATCGGCGACCTCATTTTTACAGGTACGCCGGCAGGAGTAGGAGAGTGTCTTGTAGGAGATTTACTACAGGGTTATTTCGAAAAAGAATTGGTACTTTCGCTTGAGATTAAGTAGTATTTCCACTTGGATATTGAATATTCAACCTTAAAGCTTGAACATTGAACTAACTAAACGTTTCTCTTATCTTTTCCCAGAAAGTTTTATCATTTTTATCTGGTTTGGGTTTAAAGTTTTCGCTATCCTGTAAACTTTCCAGAGCAATTTTTTCAGTATCCGAAATATTCTGTGGTGTCCACACATTCACCTGGATAAGCTGATCGCCTTTTTCATAACTGCTGTTTATAGAAGGAAAACCTTTGCCTTTTAACCTGAAAATTTTTCCGCTTTGAGTACCCGGAGGTATTTTTATTTTGGCTCTGCCATCTATTGTCGGTACTTCAGTTTGAGTGCCAAATACCGCATCGGTAAATGAGATATATAAATCAAAAGCTACATTCAATCCTTCCCGATGTAAATATGGATGCGGCTCCTCTTCTATTAAAATAACTAAATCTCCTGCTCCGCCACCACGTTCGCCCATATTGCCCTTTCCGCTCATGCTTAGTTGCATTCCTTCCTGTACCCCTGCTGGTATTTCAAGCGTTACCATTTCTTCGCCATATACTCTTCCCTCGCCTTTACAAACAGTACATTTATTGGTAATTACGCTTCCTTCTCCGTTACAATCAGGACAGGTTGTAACCGTTTGCATCTGCCCGAGAAAAGTATTTTGAACGCGGCGAACCTGTCCGTTTCCACCACAGGTTCTGCAGGTTTGTGAACTGTTTTTATCCTTTGCGCCTGAGCCACCGCATGCATTGCAGTAAACATATTTTTTTACTTTGATAGTTTTGGTTGTTCCTTTGGAAATTTCCTCATAATTTACTTTGATTTTTACCCGCAAATTCGTGCCTCTTACTCCTCTGCTTCTCCTGGAACCACCGCCTCTGCTGCTTCCGCTAAAAAAGCTTCCAAACATGTCATCCCCGAAAATATCTCCAAACTGGCTGAAAATATCTTCCATATTCATTCCGTGACCGGAAAATCCTCCACCTCCGCGGCCTGCTCCAAACGCATTATGGCCAAAGCGGTCGTATTGTGCACGCTTGTCTGCATCGCTTAAAATCTCATAAGCTTCTGCTGCTTCTTTAAATTTATCTTCTGCCGTATGATCACCTGGATTCCTGTCCGGATGGAATTGCATTGCTACTTTTCGGTAAGCTTTTTTTATTTCATCGGCAGTCGCATTTTTATTTACACCGAGGATCTCATAATAATCTCTTTTTGTCATGGTACTTGCCATAATATTTATTGTAATCTGCCATAAATTGTTGCTGATGGCAGCTTTATTTGATTTGAAATGATATTCATTATAGTTTATTTGCCAACAACTACTTTGGCAAACCGGATTAGTTTGTCATTAAGCATATAGCCTTTTTGTAATTCTGCAACCACTTTTCCCTTCAATTTTTTGTCATCCACTTCAATTTCCGAAACTGCTTCATCTTTTTCTACATCAAAATCGGTATGCAAAGTTTTAATCGCCTGCAGGCCTTTTGCCTGAAGGGTTTTTCTAAATTTATCAAATACGAGTAATATTCCGTCTTTTATATTCTTACCCATATCACTTTCCTGCAATTGATTTTCAGCTCTGTCCATATCGTCCAGCACATCCAATAAGGAAATAATAACATCTTTGCCTGCAGTTTGCCTTTGCTCCATGGCTTCCTTTGAAGTGCGCCTTTTATAATTATCAAACTCTGCAAACAAACGCAGATATTTATCTTTTTGTTCTGCTAATTCAGAAGTAAGATTTTGTATTTCAGTATGTTCGACATCTGGAATAATCGCAGAATCCTGTGTCTGTTCTTCTGTTTTATTTTCTCCTTCCGGAATTGAAAAATCTTCCGCTTCAACAGGACTTTTAGATTCATTTTCTTGCATCTTTTTCGATTTTTTACTGTTTTAAAATTGGCTGCAAAGGTAGTACAGTCAAACTTTTTGCCAATATTAAATATTAGACAAAATGACACAAAAAAGCTTTGGAACTGTTAAAGAATTATTGTTTAATGACCTGGAATTTTCCTGATTCTACTACGTTTCCTTCCTTATCACGTAGTTGAAAAATATAAACACCCCGATAGAAATCTGTGAGTGATACGGTCATCTTTTGATCAGTAACTTTAAGATCTTCAATTTTTTTTCCGATAAAGTTAAAAATCATCAAAGTGTAAGATGGGTCATAGTTTTTGGTAAAATCGAAATTAATAAAACTGCTTGCAGGATTGGGGTAAAATTTAATCGTTTTTGCAGCATCAGTTGTAAGATGGATCGGTTTAGACTGAGCAAGGCTGCTAAATTGGAAACCGGCAATAAGGATAATTATGTATAAAATTTTTTTCAATAGAACAAAAGTATTAACTTAAAATTGAATCTACAAGTTTCGGGCCTTTTTATATTTTTTCAGAAAAAATATCAAGTTGAAAACGAATTTGCAACTTTAAAACGAATAATTTTTAAAATTATTGAATGTGTTCTTTTTATTTTTTCTTTAAAAATTAATGTGAAAATCGAAATTCTCTTTATTTTTTTTACTGGCTTTTGATGTTTTAAAATTGCAAAGGTTTAAAGGTGATTTCCGCCGGTGTACTTGAGTTTACTTCCGGCTCTTTCTTTTCAGTTTCACCCTTCTTTTTAGTCAATAATAATCCGATCATCATGATCAAAGAAGTAATTACGATTACCTGGATGATAAGGGATTTATTTATTAATGGGATTTGTTTTGACGGCGCGACGGACAAAAACAGCAGAATGGTTACCAGCCCGCGCGGAGCGATAAAAAGCAAAGGAATTAATGGTAACCTGGAAATAAGTAATTGCACAATTCTTAAAATAAAAATGATCGCTACAATTGCAAAAGTCCAGGTTAAAGTTTCAACGTTCACGATATCTTTTGTCTCCATCATGTATCCAAATAATAAAAAGAACAACGAACGCAACATAAATGCTGCTTCTACCGTCAGTTCTTTAAATTTCCGCATTTCCTTGTCCAGTTCTTCGGGCTGTACTTTTTTGAACCAGCGGAACTTTTTTAATTCATCGAGATTGCCGAGAAAAAGCCCGAACAATAAAATGAAAATCAATGCCGGTAAATCGTATTCGTGCGCAATGGTATAAATTAAAATTACCAGTAAAATAATCGGTACAAATTTTATGTCGTGATCAATTTTGCTGAGTAATAATGAAAGCAAAATAATAGCAACAAGGGAAATGACAGTGATGGCTAAAATCTGTAAACCAAAAGTAGCAAAAGATCTTCCGTTCACATATTCGTTCAATGCGATAAAATTAAAAAATAACACGCCAAGAATATCTGAAAAACTGCTTTCGTAAATTATAAATTCTTTATCAGCAGTAACCAGGTTTTTAACGCTGGAAATAGCAATAGAACTGCTGATAACACAGAGTGGTATTACATTTGAAAGATTGTCCTTGAAAGAAGACGGTACAAAATAGCGTAATAAATAAGCAAGCAAAAAAGCCATTGAAAGCATCGGTATCAATCCACCAAAAAAAGACTTTTTTACAAGCGATACTTTTGATTTATTTAATTTAAGCTCCAATGAACCTTCGAGCACGATCAGGATCAATCCTACTGTACCCAATACCGGCAAAATAGAAGAAAAATCCGGTAATTTGATGTGAAAAAAGTAAGTCAGTTGCCTCGCCATATATCCAAGAAGCAACAATAAAATAACAGCCGGAATTCTTGTTTTTTTTGAACTAAGATCAAATATATAGGCAACTAACAACAGTACGCAAAAAGTGATGATTATCGTTGTGGTCATGAATAAAAGTAGGTTTTTCTAATCTGAAAATTTAAAATTTTAAAAATTTTAAAATGCAATAATGACACAAATAACAGCGAATCATATTTTCATTTTTACGATAATCTTCTCCACCTCACATGAGCTGAATGGACTGCCACACAATTTGGAAGCCCGTTTTTTATTTGAAAAAATATTAAAAAGACAAGCACAAACGATTGCGTTGAAAAAATTTTTGATAAAAGCAAAAAAAAATTTGGTGGTTTAATTTTGTAACCTACTTTTGCTGCCGCAATGACAATCACAAAAGCAAATACCGGCTTCTTTTATTTTAGCTACTATTTTAGAAATAGTCCGGGATGCCTTTGTTAATACTGAAATGAATCAGAATTAAAATAAAAGAATCCCGGCAAAAAAGCCGGGATTTTTGTTTTTATGAAAAAGAAAATAGCCATACAGGGTTTTGAAGGTAGCTTTCACCAGGCTGCCGCCCGCAAGTTTTTTGGAAATGATGTTGAAGTGATTTGTTGTTCCACCTTTCGGGATGTGGTAAAAATTGCTGACGACAAAACCAGAAGCGACGGCGGTTTGATGGCAATTGAAAATTCTATCGCCGGAAGTATCTTGCCAAATTATAATTTGCTTCAAAAAAGTAATTTGAAAATTGTTGGTGAAATTTATTTACAAATTGATCAGAATCTTTTAGTGAATCCAGGAGTTTGTTTAGAAGATATCCGGGAAGTTCATTCTCATCCGATGGCGCTCTTGCAATGCATGGATTTTTTAGAAAAGCACAATTGGAAATTATTAGAAACTGAAGATACAGCGCTCAGCGCTCAACATATTCATCAGCATAAAAGCAAACACATTGCCGCTATTGCAGGTGAGTTGGCAGCAGAGCTTTTTCAGCTTAATATGATTGCTCCAAATATTCACACACAAAAAAATAATTACACCAGATTTTGGGTTTTGGAAAACGCAGAAACTGCTGCTGAAATATCTGATGCGAACAAGGCTTCATTGATTTTTCAAACAGATCATTCAAAAGGAAGTTTGGCAAAAGTACTTACGAAAATTTCGGAAGGCGATGTGAACCTCAGTAAGCTGCAATCTATGCCAATTCCTGGAAGCGATTGGAAATATTCTTTTCACGCTGATTGTGAATTTACCAGTCTGGAACAATTGCACAATGTGTTGAAAAATATAAAACG
>DATILZ010000422.1:0-2208 GCA_035475995.1 Hanamia sp.
AGAAGATGAAGAAAAAGTTTTGAAGGCAGTAAAGCTTTCTAAAGAAAAATACTGCGGCGTTAGCAAAATGTTTGAATCATTTGCAAAAGTTTCTTTTGAGATAAATTATTTATGAGAATAAGGCGGAAGGCTAAAAGCAAAATGCAAAACGCAGTAAGCCAGCAACCCTTCACTCTCTGTAACTAAGCATTCCATTTACAATTCTTGCAGGAGCTGTATAAGGATGTTCTTCTGCTTTTCCGGTCGCCATAATGTGCATTACTTTCCAGCCATTTGCTTTTAGATAATCAGAAACCATTGACCGGTGGCAGCGCCACCACACTGCTTCGGAACACATAAATGCGGTACGTTTTTGCAACGCAATTTTTTCCAGTTCTTTGATTCCTTCTTTAAAATCCGGAGATTCCATATAATCGGCATAGCCCCGAAAAGCAATGTGTCGCCAGGCGGTATTTTTAGAATCACGATTTACTTTTCTTCGGCCACCCAGTTTTTTTATATGAAAATATTCAACTCCATTTTCCGGAAAAGTATTTTGAAGGATCTCTTTGTTGAAGTAGGGAAATTTTTTTGAACCGGGAAAACTTCTGATATCTGCCACGACTTGTATTTTGAAAGAACGCAACATTTCCAATAACTCTTCAAAAGTGCGTGTGGAGTGCCCGATCGTCCATATGATTTTATTTTTTCCCGGTCCTTTCATCAAGTTTTTTTCACGACTAAAAAATACAAATTCATCTTATTTCTTGGCGTGCTGCTTTATTTATATTGCCATTGTTTGTTTCTTCGAAATGTGAATTTTGGGGTTCAATAATACAAATTACCAGCACAAACAAAATGAGTGCTAAAGGCAAAACAGGTAAAAGAGTTGCACCGCGATATTCTATCCATCCTGTTACAACAGCCGTTAATCCATATGCGAAGAAAACCATTATTTGTAGTTCAATTCGTTGTTCTAAATTTTTAGTAACCGGCAATTGCGGCAATCCGTCTTTTACTTTTTTTTTGAAGCCGTTTCTCAATCCGCTAACTGCGCTCATTCCGATGCTGGTAATGGTACCGGTAATAAACGTTGTTACCACTCCCGGAATATTCAAATGCCGGATAGCAGCGCTTTGAATGCCCATTGCGATAGCAGATAATAAAATAGAAATGTAAAGTACCGGATTTTGAAGTGGGGTACTTTCTTTAAACCAGATAAGAGCGAGAATGAAAATAATAAAAGCTTCTATTGCAACGCTCAAAGTAATGTAATAAGACCAGCCCTTTTTTTTATTTTCCACAATTAAAGCGCCTGCAAAAGCACCGGAAAAAAATCCGGCCAATGCCACCAGAGAGTGCATTGATGAAGCGAGTTTCCCCTGCCCGATAGAAAGCCCGAGCAGAATGGTGTTCCCGGTCATGTTTGCTGTAAATACATGATTGAGCCGGTAATAACTCATTACATCAATACTGCCGGCAACAGATGCCAGCAATATCAGCATTACGTCAAACCAAACTGATGAGGTGTAATGAATTTTGTTTTTCATAAAACATAACCGGCCTTTTATTAAATTTTTCAGAAAAAAAAGGTTTACGAGCAAACAGGTAAAATATTTTAGGACAAGGTCTTACGGATGTCCTTCTTTTCGCGCAAGTTCTCCTTCATCCAAATCTTCATTTTCATCCGGTTGTAAATCGCGGTCTTGCTCCATGTCTTCTTCCGCCTGCTCAAACGCTTCTTCTGTATGTTCGCGTTCGTCTTCAGGATGTTTTTTAGGATCCTTGCTTTTTTCGGGAAAATTTCTATCCGGCAACATATGATATAATTTTTTTAAAAATAATCTATTAAATATTGTGCCAGCCTTTGTTTCAGGCAAATGATAACGAAAGTTGCAAAGGAGGTTTTGCACGGCGCGGTTCAACGCGGAATTCTTTCAATGTTTCATCAATACAGATTTGAAACACTTCTGTTTCCTGGTGCCGCGACGCTACGATTACCTTTACATTTTCAGCATGAGCATTAAATAATTGCTGCACCAATTCAACCGAATTATTATTTTTTGAAAGATGCGATAATAATAAATGACTCATGAAGCGCGGCCGGTGCGAAAGAAAGAGTTCCAATGCCTGTTTATTACTTAAATGTCCTAAACCTCCACGTATTCTTTTTTTCAGATGAAAAGGATAATTGCCTTTTTCCAGCATTTCTTCATCATAATTTGCTTC
>DATILZ010000423.1:0-1919 GCA_035475995.1 Hanamia sp.
CAATAATTCAATAATTCAATAATTCAATAATTCAATATTCAATGTTCAATGTTCAATTCACCCTTCACCACTCCACCGGCATCACAATCTTCGACTGCACTTTGGTTCCTTCAATTTCTTCTACTTTAAAATAAGCGTTTCCATTGCATAAAAATTTCAACCGGTCGCGGGTACTTTTAAAGCCAAAACCTTCGCCGGATTTTTTTTCAAGATTGCCTGTATTTTGAACAATTAATTCAAAGTCCTTGTCGGTAAACCTGGATATTATTTTAATCGTTCCACCGGTAATTCTTTTGCTGATTCCATGTTTGATAGCATTTTCCACCAAGGTTTGCAGCATCATTGGCGGTATACGTTGCGCAAGTGTATCCTCATCAATATCAAATTGTACTTTCAGTCTTTCTTCAAAACGCATTTGCTCGAGCGCCAGGTAATCTTTTACGATATCAAGTTCTTTTTGCAAAGGAACCGTTTCCATTTTTTCTATCTGGAGGCTGCTGCGCAGAATGTTGGAAAGCTCTGTGATGGCAGTTCTCGCACGTTTTGGATTTTCCTCCACCAGAGCCCGGATGCTGTTTAAAGAATTAAAAATAAAATGAGGATTGATATGCGATTTTATCGTTTTTAATTCCAGATCCTTCACTGTTTTTTCAAGGTTCAATCTGTCTACTTCATCTTTTCTATTTCTTTCGAGATAATGCCAGATCATATAAAGCAACAGCCACAGGGCAATAAGGATAAAAGTAAAAATAATATCCCACCAAAAACGGCCTTTGTGCTGCTCTTCATATTTCCACACGCCGGAGGTGTTTCTATACCATCCCGTGTTCTTTTTTATAGTTTGTGCAGATGAATAATTTAATGAATCTTTCGGATTATTTTGTTTAGCCAGGTAATAGGAAGTGCCGGCAAGTCCGAGCGCTTTTTCTTTTGAAATTGCTTGTTTCAGATTTTCATTTTTTTCGTATTCTACCAGTGATCTTCCTGTGGCAACGGCAGTTGCTTTAGAGCCATAATATGCCAGCAACCCGGTAATCATAACACTGACAATAAACAGCGCAATTACTTTTTCGGTAGAAAAACGGATCCAGCCTGTTTTTTTTAAAAAAAATCTTAATAAATGAGTAGCCAAGACGTACCAAAAAAACTGGATGAAAAGTATGCTGAGAAGAAGGTTTTTTCTTTCGCCGGATTTCCAGTAAACATCTTCCAGGAAAAAATAAAAGAAAGAAAGGTTAAGCAAAGTCCAGCCACCCCAACCCAAAAGCTGGCATATCCAATATCGAACGGTTGTTTTATGCATCTTACAAATTTAAACGCTGAAAGCAGCATTTTTAGTTATGAATTGATTAATGGTGAAAAGCATTGTTTGAAAGGTTGCCAACCTTGGAAAAGCACTTTTTAAATTGAAATTACCTGAAAAAAGGTTGGCAACCTTAAGGAGCTTTAAGCATTTTTAACGTTAAAAACTTTAGTTTTACAAGATAGAAAAAAATGTGAATGCAAAACCAAAATCTGAATAAAGAAAAGGAAATTTTGACTCCTGCAGAAAAAGAATTTGAAAATAATATCCGGCCTGCAGTCATTGATGAATTTAGCGGACAGGCACAAACAATAGAAAATTTACGGATTTTTATAAAAGCTGCGCGACAACGAAAAGAAGCGTTGGATCATATTTTATTTCATGGCCCTCCCGGACTGGGAAAAACAACATTGAGCAGGATTGTGGCTAATGAACTGGGCGTAAATATTAAAGAGACCAGCGGGCCGGTTATAGAGAAACCCGGCGACCTTGCCGGTTTACTCACCAACCTGGAAGCAAATGATGTTTTATTTATTGATGAAATTCATAGATTAAGCAATGTAGTTGAAGAATATTTATACGCGGCAATGGAAGATTATCGCATCGATATCATGAT
>DATILZ010000424.1:0-1980 GCA_035475995.1 Hanamia sp.
TAGCCGTTCTTCTTCAATAATTTGGCAATGGTAATAGTAGAATCAGGAATCGGCAACTGGCCTTCCAGTGAAGGGTTTTCTTCCATGGCTTTAAAACTCCACACATCTCCCCTCTCGCCCCATTCGTCGTTGCCACGGATAAATGCTTTTCCTGAATTGATGCCGGTCATCAGGCAATAGCGGGATGGTGCACATACCGGCATTGCATAATGTTGGGTAAAAAGCATTCCTATTTTTGCAAGTCCATCAATATTTGGCGTTTCAATTTTTGTTTGTCCATAACAACCGAGATCGCCATATCCCAAATCATCGGCAAAAATGTAAACGATATTCGGCCTTTGGATTTTTTCTTTTTTTACCTGAGCAAAAGAAAAAAAAGGCAATATCATCAATGCAAAACTTAAAAGGCTTTTTGCTTTCATCCTTAATTTTTTATTTTAACTTAAATTCTCCTTCTTCTACAAAATTGAAGAAAGCTACAGATCCCATTAAATTATTCTGAGCCCGGCAAACAAACTTATATGAGTGATTTGTAATTACTTTCATTCATTCTGCCTTTTTCAACATTGCCGAAGATAATTTAATTTATTTCCAAGGACGACGGTTCAATCTCTTGCAAAAGCTTCAATAGTTTATTTCTTCAACCGGCTTTATCTGTTCTTTTAAATAATCCATATAACGCAGATTCATCACTTTGCTTTCGAGCCATCCATAATAATTAAAATAAAGAAAATAAAGACTTTTATCCGGATCGCTTTTATAATCAATAATACGTTTAAGAAAATTATTAATCAGATGATTAGCTCTTCGTCTGGATTCGGCGGCAGACAAATGGTGCAAAAACAACATAAGTTCACGTTCAAAGGGTCGTAGTTTTTTCCGTGCATAGAGAAAATGATATGCAGATTTCAGAGCACTGTCAAGCCGCTCCCATTCATTTTTTTCATACAGAATAACCGGAAAGAACAACAGGGAAAAATATAAAATATCTTCACGGTTTATATGTTGGTTTTGTTCCTTGATCTCTGAAAGCAACGTTTCTGCATCATCCCACTGCTCCATCACAAAGTAGGTGATACACACTGAACCTTTTATAGATAATTGTTCTGCCGGAGGCAAGATCTCTTCAGCATAAGAAAATATCATCTCCACTTTGTCCTCAATCAAATTTTTTATCTGATCAAACCGTGCAGTTTTGAGATAGATCTTTAATTGAGTATTGAATTGAATCACTTCAAAATGCTTACGATGCACTTCATTTTTCAAATGTGCTTTTGCGATTTTGCCGTAGGCAAATATGTTTTCATGGGCCTGCAGAATAGGATTGCATAAAAAATCATTGTAACAAGTAGTGTTGATGGAATTGAGAAAAAGAAGCGGGTATTCATTAATAAGATGAGGGGAATTATACCAGGACGAAAATATTTTTAAACAAGTGCGTGTACACGCTTCATTTTCATGTAGCATATATTGACATAATGCCAGTGTATTGTGATAAAATAAAGAAATCAATGGCTGCTGCTCATTAGAAGGCTTTACCTGTTCGAGAAGCTTTTTTTCCTTTTTTATTTCTTCTAATTCATCCGCGGTAATAGGCAGCCAGGAGCGGTAAGTAAGCCGGCGTACTTTTTCATACAAAAACCTGTTTTCAACATAAAGCTGGTGTAAATCAATTACGTTTTTCAAAGTTAAAAAAATGCTATCAGTGCTATTTTTGTATTGTTTATAATCCTTGTACTCGAGTACTTTATTTTGTAAATGATGCAGCAATATGAGGAAATGATATTTTTGATATTGCATCGCAAGTGTTATTGCTTTTTTACAAAGTTTTTGTGCGAGGTATAGCAGGTTTTTTTCCTGTAGCGTCTTTATCTGTTCCTGCATAAAATACAGTTGTGTATCTACAGAATAATTTCTTTTTTGAAATATGAGCGTATCCAGGATATCCTTGTGCAGATAAGCTTTCAGTCCTGAAAAATG
>DATILZ010000425.1:0-8410 GCA_035475995.1 Hanamia sp.
TTGAATAAAAATTCGAAAATGGAATAAGTAGATCAGTTTTCAAAACCATTAAAGCAGCAATAGCAAATCCGGTGAAGAGTTTGAGAAGTGAAGAATGTGAATGGTGAATAGAAAACTGAAAACTGAATTTGATTTATTAAGAGTATCGTTAAACAAAAATAAGAGTCATGAATGTTTGTTTACTGTATTCAATTTAATAATTAAAAAAATAAAAATATCGTGTTTAAACCCTTAAACTTCTTTTATGTTTAAGCATTATTTAAAGATCGCTTTGCGCAACATGCAGAAGCAAAGAATGTATGCTGTTATCAACATTGGTGGCTTCGCAATTGGCATTGCTGCCTGCTTGCTTATCTCTTTGTACATAAGAAATGAATTGAGCTATGACACCGGCAACCCAAACAGAGATCACATATTCAGGATTATTGGCGAAGCAAAACAAAATGGAATTGTACACAGCGGCGTAAGTTTCCCTGCTCCAATGGCAAATGCATTATTACATGATTTTCCCGAAATTGAAAAAGCGGGACGCACCATGAGCAGTGAATTATTTGGTGGCGCCAATAACCAGGTAAGAAGAACAGACCAGCAAAATGATACCTACGAATCCGGTTTTTGCTTTGCCGATACTTCCATACTTGACATTTTGGATGTGCAAATGGTCTATGGTAACAGACAAACTGCTTTATCAGAACCTAACTCAATCGTTATCTGCAAAAGCATGGCTGATAAATATTTCCCCAATCAGGATCCTGTTGGTAAAACAATGGTTTTTAACGACAATACAAAAAACCTGATAAAGATTGGTGGTGTAATGCAGGATTTTCCAGGCAATTCTCATCTTCAATACCGTGGCTTTATTTCTTTGGCTGGCATCAATTTTTGGGATGGAGAACAACAACAATGGACCGCAAGCAACTACCAGATATATCTTCAGCTTAAACCGAATGTAAATATTGACGCTTTTAATAAAAAAATTACCGCTGATGTCACTGATAAATACATGGTGCCTGCAATGGTCGCGAAAGGCAGAAAAGACGCAAAAACAGCCTTCGCAGGAGCGCGATTATACCTGCAATCGCTTCCGGACATTCATTTGCATTCATACAATATCGAAGAAGACAATGTAAAGCATGGGGATATTCGTTTTATTTATTTATTTGCTGCAATAGCGATTTTCATTTTAATATTAGCATGCATTAATTTTCTAAATCTTTCTACAGCACGTTCTGCCAACCGTGCAAAAGAAGTTGGGGTAAGGAAAGTAGTTGGCTCCTCCAGAAGCAATCTCATCAAACAGTTTCTTACTGAATCAATGTTCTATAGTTTTTTATCTTTTGTTATCGGAATTATAATAGCGGTTTTCGCATTGCCGGTATTCAATAAAGCCGCCGGTGTGCATCTGAGTCTTCCGTGGAATGAATGGTGGTTGTTGCCTTCGCTTATTTTGTCTGCATTTATAATTGGTTTGGCCGCCGGGTTGTATCCTGCATTTTATTTATCGTATTTCAAACCCATTAATACATTAAAAGGCAATCTTGGTTTAGGCAATAAGAATGCGGGTTTGCGAAGCACACTGGTGGTATTTCAATTCACTATTTCAATTGTATTGCTAATCGGCACTTCCGTTATTTATAAACAAATGCAATACATTCTCAATTCAAAAATTGGTTTTGATAAAGATGAAGTAGTGATGATACAGGGTGCAAATGCGTTGAGAGGCCAGACAGAATCTTTTAAAAACGAATTATTGCGGCTGCCGGTAGTAAAGAATGTAAGCGTAAGCGATTTTCTTCCGGTAGATGGCACAAAAAGAAACGGCAACACATTTCATGAGGAAGGGAAAGATGAGCAAATACAATTACAGCATTGGGTTATAGATGAAAATTATATTCCCTCACTAGGTATGAAAATCATTGAGGGTAGAAATTTTTCAAAAGATCTGTATACAGATTCTTCCGCAACGGTGATTAACCAGGCGTTGGCAGAGAAACTGGGCTATAAAGATCCGCTGGGCAAAGTCATTACAAATGGCGGCGAACATTTAACCATTATCGGGGTAGTTCAAAATTTTTATTTCGAAAGCGTAAAGCAACAGGTGCACCCTTTATGTATGGTTTTGGGAAACAGCAACAGCATTATCTCTGTAAAGGTAAATGCGGCTGATATGAAGCCAGCGCTGGCTTCTATCGAAAAAGTATGGAAAGATTTTTTGCCGCATCAGCCCATCCGTTATGATTTCCTGGACCAGAGTTATGCCGCCATGTATGCCGATGTACAACGCATGCAATACATTTTTGCCGGCTTCTCTGTTCTTGCAATTATTATTGCCTGCCTGGGGTTATTTGCACTTGCTGCATTTATGGCCGAACAGCGCAGCAAAGAAATAAGCATCCGCAAAGTATTAGGCGCCTCTGTTGCAAATCTCTTTGCATTACTTACCGGCAATTTTATGAAATTGATTTGTATCTCTTTAGTCATTGCTATTCCTCTTAGCTGGATATTAATGCATAAATGGTTGCAGGATTATGCTTACCGAATAAATATTACCTGGAACCTGTTCGCAATGGCAGGAATTACAGTGATACTTATTGCATTAATCACGATTTGTTTCCAGGCAATAAAAGCAGCGCTGGCTAATCCGGTGAAGAGTTTGAGAAGTGAATGATCAATGAATGGCTGATGATAAAAGTAAAATGAAATAATATGATTAAAAGCTATTTGAAAATCGCTTTGCGCAGTCTGGCAAAAAATAAGCTTACCACATTTATAAATATTTTTGGGCTTGGGCTAAGTATGTCTGTTGGCTTAATGATCCTCATTCGGACACAGGATGCATTAAGTTACGATAAATTTCATCCTTCACCCGAACGTACCTATCGCGTAACTTCCGAATACGATAAAAAGAGTGGTGAGAAATGGCAAATGGCGAGCACACCGTTGCCATTAAATAATGCTTTATTAAAAGAAAAAAATATTATTGCCGCCGCAGTGAATATCTATCCTGCTTTAAGCGGGAAAGCAACAGCAAACGACAAAGAGCTACATATAAACGGTGCATTTACCGGACCTTCTTTTTTTAAAATCTTTGGATTCACACTGGCGTCAGGCAATGCGGCAACGGCATTGCAAAATCCAAATTCTATTATCATAAATAAAGCAACTGCTGAAAATTTTTTTGGTGCTGATAATGCGATGGGTAAAATAATAAAGATGGATAATGGTGCAAGTTTTATTGTTACCGGTGTAATGAATACTCCACCTGGGAAATCACATCTTGCTATGGATGCTTACGCATCTTACAGCACCGTTGCCCGGATGGAAAACAATAAGCTGATCTCTCAAAAATCTTCAGACTGGTTTGCCTTTAACACCGCCTATACTTATATTCTATTGAATAAAAATGCAAGCCTTACCGCAGTTCAATCGCAGCTTAATTTTATTGCAGCTAATTTAAACAAAGTGAATAAAGATGGTGTAACTGCATTTCATCTTCAGCAATTAAATAAAATAACCCCGGGAAGTGATAACCTTGAAAACGATAATGCTGGCGGAACTTCATGGAGTAAAATATATTTTGAGGCAGGCTTCGCATTACTCATTTTATTGGCAGCCTGTTTTAATTATACCAACCTAACCATAGCCCGGGCATTAACCAGGGCAAAAGAAGTAGGCGTACGGAAAATTGTGGGAGCAAGACGGTCGCAGATTTTTGTACAGTATATTTTGGAATCTGTTTTGTTATCATTACTCGCGCTTGCTTTTGGATGGATAATACTTTCGTTCATCGTGCATTATGCGCCATTTAATGATGACTATGAATTTATACCATCTGCGTTTCATTATAACACTGCATTTATTACCTGGTCTGTTATCTATGCTTTGTTTACCGGGTTAATTGCCGGCACTTCACCTGCATGGATATTATCAGCTTTTACGCCGTTGCGGGTATTGAAGAATTTATCGACAGCAAAAATCTTAGGAAAAGTGAGCCTTCAAAAAACACTTATCGTTTTTCAATATAGCCTCTCACTGGTCGTGATTATCTTTTTGTTTGCGTTTAACCGGCAATTTTCATTTATGGCAAACGCCAACTCCGGCTTTACAAAAACTAATATGATGATCATTCGGGTAAAAGGAGTGGATGAACAAATAGCAGCCGAAAAAATAAATAATGTAAGCGGAGTAAAATCTGTTGCGGCAACATCGGCAAGCTTTACTAAACATTTTAATGGAATGAATGCACCTGTTTGGTTAAGCAATGAAAAAGATGCGATTGGCTTAAACTATTATTATGCGGATGCCAATTTTATTTCATCTATGCATTTTGGTTTTGTTGCAGGTAAAAATTTTCGGGATGCGATGCAGGATAATAAAGAACAGTATATTTTATTGAATGAAAAAGCAGCACATGCATTAGGATTTACTGATGCTGCAAAAGCTGTCGGTAAAAAATTATGGCTGAATGATTCAACACAGTTGGAAGTAACAGGAGTGCTTAAAGATTTTCATTATGAAAACCCTGGGAAACCCATTTCTCCACTGGCTTTCAGAACAAAGCAAGATGCTTATACGTATTTATATGTTGAAACCAGCGGTGATAAAAAAACAATGGAAAGCCGTGTATTATCAGCTCTCGGTAGCCTGCATGCCGCACCATCTTTTACTGTATCATGGCTTGATGATGACCTCGACAAAGCCAGTTCACAAACCGCAACAATTTCTCTGCTTGGATTTCTTGGTTTTATTGCGTTAGCAATTGCCACACTGGGCTTATTGGGGCTGGTAGTATATACCGTTGAAGTAAAAGGCAAAGAAATAAGTATTCGCAAAATTATAGGTGCAAGTGAAATACAGCTTGTAACGATCCTGTCTAAAAGCTTTATAAAACTGTTATTCATTGCCGGATTTATTGCAATGCCGACAGGCTGGTTGCTCTCGGCAATATTTCTTCAAAACTTCAGCGAACGCACGCCTTTTGGATTTATTAATGTGGTAATGTGTTTTGTGTTTTTGCTGGCAATAGGATTATTTACAATTATATCGCAAACATATAAGGCAGCAAGGGCAAATCCTGTAAAGAATATGAGAAGTGAGTAATGCCTGTCGCGCTGATGTGAAAATTTGAAAATGTAAAAAAGTATTATTTATCTGTTTACTGTCTATAAGAACCCTATAACAATGATGCATACACAAAAATGATTTGAAAATAAATATTCGCGTTATTTCTTTGTTTATTAATTATGAACAGAGAATTAAGACTAAGAACTTAAAAAGTAAAAACTAAGACCATGTTTAAAAATTATTTCAAAATTGCCTGGAGAAATTTAAACAGGAATAAATTTATTTCTTTCGTAAATCTCTTTGGATTAACTGTAGGAATCTGTTGTTGCCTGCTGATTGGTATTTATATTTTAAATGAATTAAGTTATGACCGCTACAATAAAAATGCGGACAACATTTACAGGATTGAAAGAACATTTTTGAATGCGGAAACAGGAGCGCTTTCATTACAGCTGGGAGCGGTTGCGCCGCCGTTTGCACCCTTGCTTCAAAATGATTTTAAAGACATCAAAAAAATAACGTCTCTTTTGCCTGTCAGCAATTCCACTTTCAAGTATGGCGACAATATTTTTAATGAGAAAAATCTGTTTTTTGCTGATGCGAATCTTTTTGATATTTTTGATTTTAAAGTAACGGAAGGTAATCCTGCAAAGGCTTTGAGTGATCCTTTTTCTGTAATGCTTTCGGAAGAGACCGCAAAGAAATATTTTGGCAATGCCGATCCATTGAATAAAGTTTTGCGTGCCAATAACCAATTTGATTGTAAAGTAACCGGGATTTATAAAGCATTGCCTGAAAATTCTCATTGGCATCCGGATATGCTGCTTTCCTTTAATACCCTGAAAGATTCAGCAATTTATGGAGCAAAAAATTTGATGACCAATTGGGGAAACAATTCTTTTTATACTTATTTGCTTTTACCTCCTCAGTACAATGCTAAAAAATTAGAAGCACAATTTCCTGCTTTTCAAAACAGGCATATTCCTGCTGATGGAAAATTTAAAGCATCAGATTATTCTATTTTATCGCTTCGCAAATTGACCGATATCCATCTTTATTCTCACACTGATGAGGAAATAGAAATCAACGGCGATATTAACCGGGTGTATATTTTTTCTGCGATCGCTTTGTTTATTTTATTGATCGCCTGCATCAATTATATGAATCTTTCTTCGGCGAGGTCGGTATTGCGCGCAAAAGAAATCGGTGTGCGGAAAACTGCCGGAGCAAGCAAAAAAGAATTGATCGCGCAGTTTTTATCTGAGTCTGTTTTTATTACCTGCATCGCATTTATCCTCGCTGCTGTGCTCACAAGGCTTGGTTTGCCCTGGCTGAATAAACTTTCAGGTCAGCAATTATCCATCCAGAGTTTGTTGCAATGGAAGATTTTAATTGCCATCATACTGTTGCCATTTCTGGTAGGAATTTTATCCGGAATTTATCCCGCACTTTATCTCTCTTCTTTTCAACCGGTAAAGGTTTTGAAAGGCGTTATAAAAACAGGTGGTGGAAATATTTCTTTGAGAAAAGCATTGGTTGTTTTCCAATTTTCCATCTCCATTATTCTGATCATTGCTACCGTTATCGTCTTTCAGCAATTGAATTATATTCAAAATAAATCCCTTGGTTTTGATAAAGAACATATAGTAACCATCAGGAACAACGCAGGTCTTGCTAACTCTTTTCAATCTTTTAAAGACGAATTATTATCAAATTCAAACATCAAAGATGTGGCACTGTCATCGCGTATTCCATCAGGGAGGTTGTTGGATTCACAAGGATCACAGCTCGATAATGGAAATTCGATGGCGCCCTCAAAAGCAGATATTAAATATGTGGTTGCAGATGAAAATTTCATTCCAACTTATGGCATAAAAATAGTAGCCGGAAGAAATTTTTCTAAAGATTTCGGAACCGATACTTCTTCTTTTCTGATCAATGAAACAGCGGTAAAAGCACTGGGATTAAAATCAAATGAAGATGCGATTGGTAAACAGTTTCAATATGGAGGCCAGAAAGGAAGCATAGCAGGTGTCTTCAATGATTTTAATTTTGAATCGTTGCATCAGCGAATCATTCCGCTCGTTTTATATGAATCACGGGGTGATGCTTCTGCCTATAATAATATTTCTATCAAAACATCAGGAAACGTGCCCGCGGCAATTGGGCAAATAGAAAAAACATGGAAAAAATATTTACCTGAAATTCCTTTTGAATATCAGTTTTTAGACGAACGGTATGCGAAACTTTACCAGGCAGAAGACAGGCAAAGCAGCATCTTTACGATCTTTTCGTGCATAGCTATTTTTATTGCCTGCCTAGGACTGTTTGGATTATCTGCATTCACGATAACGCAGCGTGTAAAAGAAATCGGTGTTAGAAAAGTATTGGGTGCAAGCAGCGGCAGTATTGTAAAATTAATTTCAAAAGATTTTCTGTTACTCGTTGTAATAGCGGCTGTCATTGCATTTCCCATTGCATGGTATGTAATGAGTCATTGGTTACAGGAGTTTGCATACCGCGTAAATATTAGCTGGTGGGTTTTTATTCTGGCCGGAATTATTGCTTTACTCATCGCTTTTGCAACCGTTAGTTTCCAGGCGATAAAGGCGGCAGTGGCGAATCCGGTAAAGAGTTTGAGAAGTGAGTAATGTGAATTATAAACTATAAACTAAAAGAATGTTTAAAAATTATTTCAAAATTGCCATTCGCCATCTTACAAGGCATAAATTATTTTCGCTCATAAATATTTTTTGCCTTGCTATCGGAATTACCTTTTCAATGCTTATTGGAATTTACATTCTTAATGAAGAATCTGTAAATCACAATCTTAAAAATGCAGACCGACAATATATTGTCAAGAGCAAATGGAAGGTAAAAGATATGGGTCTTGATATTACGACGCTTGGCCCACTTGCCAAAACGCTAAAGACAGAATATCCAAATCTTGTCGCGGATTATTATCGCTATAATCCCGTTACCAACGTCGTTTCTGCCGGAGATAAACATTTTAAAGAAGACATTTCAATCGGCGATACAACTTTTGTATCTATGTATGGCCTTCCTGTTTTATATGGCGATCCAAATCAGGCTTTTAAAAATAATAATTCGGCGGTTATCACTGAATCTTTAGCCCAAAAACTGTACAATAAAAAGGATGCGGTAGGAGCAAGGATTTCAGTTACCACTACTGTAAATAATGAAAAGCAGGATTACATCGTCTCTGCAGTTTTAAAAGAAATTCCTTTCAATTCGGTCTTTAACCTGGCTGCTGACAAGGGAGATAATTTCGGAATTTTTGTTCCTTCAGATGGAAACCGTTATTATCAAAACGGTGATGGTGCAG
>DATILZ010000426.1:0-12559 GCA_035475995.1 Hanamia sp.
TCATTCAGCTTTAAAACTTCCCCGGGATCACTGATGTATTTATGGGCAATTTCAGATACGTGAACCAGTCCATCCTGCTTCACGCCAATGTCTATAAACGCGCCAAAGCGCGTCAGATTCGTTACTTGTCCCGGAACTATCATTCCAACTTTTACATCTTCAATAGAATAAATATTGGCAAACTCAAATGCTTGTACATTACTGCGTGGATCAAGTCCGGGTTTCTTTAATTCCTTCAAAATATCCTGTAAAGTATGAAGGCCGATATTTTCTTTTATATAAGGCTGTGAAGGAATTTTATTTACTACATTTTCATTCCCGATTATTTCTTTTAAAGTAATGCCGGCATCTCTTGCCATTTGCTCTACAATGCTGTATGATTCAGGATGTACGCCACTTTCATCCAAAGGATTGTCGCCGTTCTTTATTCTTAAAAAGCCGGCACATTGTTCGAATGCTTTTTCGCCAAGACGCGGCACTTCTTTCAATTGCTTGCGATTGGTAAACCGTCCTTTTTCTTTTCGGTAATTCACAATATTTTCTGCAATAGAAGGGCCAATGCCGCTTACGTAACTCAATAAATATTTTCCGGCTGTATTCAGATTTACACCTACAGTATTTACACAACTTACAACTGTTTGATCCAGTTTTTCTTTGAGTCTTACCTGGTTTACATCATGTTGGTATTGACCGACACCAATGCTTTTCGGATCTATTTTTACCAATTCTGCTAATGGATCCATCAACCTTCTTCCAATGCTTACAGCACCACGAACCGTTATATCCTGTTCCGGAAATTCTTCCCTCGCAATTTCAGATGCAGAGTAAATTGAAGCGCCATCTTCATTTACCAAAAAAACCGGCAAACCGGTGTTCAATCCCTTGATAAATTGTTCCGTTTCTCTTCCCGCTGTCCCGTCACCGATGGCAAATGCGTCGATAATATATTTAGAAACAAGCTCTCTTATTTTGTGCTCAGCTTCGTTTATTTTAAAATTCTTTTCATGCACAAAAATTAAATCAGTTTTTTGTAATTCGCCTTTTTCATCCAACACAACTACTTTACAGCCGGTGCGATATCCGGGATCAATGGCTAAAATCCTTTTGCTGCCCAATGGTGATGAAAGTAATAACTGGCGCAGGTTTTCGGCAAAAACACTGATCGCCTCCTCATCCGCTTTTGTTTTTAATGCCATACGGAATTCGCTTTCCAAACTCGGCTGCAATAAACGCCGGTAAGCATCTTTGATCGCTTTTTTCACCTGCTCGGATGCTTCATTGTTTGCTTTTATAAATTGATCTTCTATTTTTAATAAAGCCGTTTCTTCATCAGGCGAAATGGTCATTTTTAAAAAACCTTCCATAAATCCGCGCATGATCGCCAAAATTCGATGTGATGGAATTTTGGAAACAGGTTCAGAGAAAACAAAATAATCTTTGTACTTAATTCCTGCTTCTTCTTTATCGCTCAGAATTTTACTTTGAATCGTTGCAGTTTCTTCAAATAATTTTCTCATTTTAGCACGTACTTCTGCATTTTCATTTACCATTTCTCCAATGATATCTCTGGCGCCTTGCAAGGCCATATCTGCGTCGGTTATTTTTTCATTGATAAATGTTTGCGCTTCATTTTGAGGAATAATATTTTCCTGATTTAATAACAACAAAGCCAATGGTTCCAAGCCGTTGTCGCGTGCAGTTTGTGCTTTAGTTTTTCGTTTTGGTTTATAAGGTAAATAAATATCTTCCAGTTCATTTAAAGTAGTTGCAGAATTTATTTTTTCCTGCAAAAATTCATTCATTTTTCCCTGATCTGTAATCGTTTTTTCAATAAAAGCTTTCCGCTCGGAAAACTCCTGTTGAAACTTTGCTTCTTCCTGGATCTTTTGAATCTGTACTTCGTCCAAAGCGCCGGTTTTATCTTTGCGGTAACGGGCAATAAAAGGAATCGTAGCGCCTTCGGCCAATAATTCTAAAACGGCAATAACTTGTTTTTCGGGAATAGACAATTTTTCCGAAACGGAAGGAGAATAGGAAAGCATAAAAAATAGAATTCAGTGTTTTTTTGAGGCGGCGAAGGTAAAAAAATAATGGTGGCTGAAAAATCTTTTAGAAAATGATTGAGGAAAATGAAACGAATCGTCGAAGAAGTTTAATAGTTTTAAAAATACATTTTGTTTACTTTAAAAGAAAATCTTCCAGCAAAGCAAGAAATAAGTCCAATTCTTACTTTCCTTTTTATCTAAATTCTCATTCTCACTCTTCAGCTTTCCCATCCGAAAGATTCAAAAGCTTTCCTTTTTCCCAGGTTTTCAATTCATGCTTATAATTTTTTTTATTTTGTTTGGTAAGATGTGGATCGTCTAAAGAAAGTAAATCCGGCTTTCCTGCATTAACCCACGCGGTGTACCAAAAACATGCTACATCATAAATAGATAACCTCAATTGCTGCTGTATCATACCATCCAATGCGGCATTGAATTGCGCAGCATACTCATCAGAAAATACGGGAGAATTATAAAACATAACTATCTTTCCGGTGCTGTCTTCTTTATACAAATTGTCGTTTGTAAAACGGCTTCTCACTTCTTTATCTTTTGCAAGAATCGTATCTACCAAAGAATGTGATTGAGCAATTATCCTCCAGGTTTCTGCAGGAATATCAGCAATATATTTTGCCGGAGCCGTTTTGAAATTATAGGAACTGCCAAACATTTGTGGCAACGCAGATTCCCACAAAGCGTGTATTCCTTTTTGCCCGGTTAATTGTCCGTCATAATTGGATGAAGTGTGCAATGGCTGGTGTGCATCGGCGATATAATGTGAGAGATCGGCGGCAATAAAAAGTATTTCTGATTTGTTTCTTTTTTTAAAAGCATTCGTAAGTTTTGCAGTGAGCGTTTGAATATACCACGGAAGGATTCCTGATTTATCTAAAAAAGCTTTGTCATATTTTTTATCCGCCTCTTCCATCGTTTGTGGAAATTCACTGACTGGTATTTTGAAATCCTCAATGTCGATAAAATGCCGGTTGCTTTCGTTTTTATCATTGATAAGCGCGCGCCTCAGATCCGGTACCACCGCAGCTTCTGTAATATAATTAATATGATTGTAAAAGAATTTTTGCATGGGTGCAGGTAAAGCAAAAACTGCTGCACGACTGATATGTTTATGGCCCCACTGGCCCCATGCAAAAGCTAAAGTAATAGTGCCGGTAATTAATAAAAGTAGGAACGAAAATTTCAAAACCTTTGATTTCATCTGTTAGTGTTTATAATTTTTGGGTAAATTTTTAAAAAGTAATTTGACTAAAAGCGCTAAATATAAGAATCATTATAATAACCGGAATTAAATTGTATGGACAGCGTTTACTGCCGTCTTTTGATTGGTTGCAGCAGAGGAATGTTACAAGTATTTATTAGCTGTTTCTGGCACAGTTATTTATTAAAAAATTAAAAAGAAATATAATGGAATATGATGAAGAAAAATTTCCAGAACCCCCCGAACTAAAAAAGCAAGGTATTCCGCCTTTAAAAAAACAGATAAAGTTGGTAGTTATTCTGATTGCTATTGCCTTTGTGATAGTTTTAATTTTTGCACTTGCATTTTATTTTAATGATAAGCGGTAAATGGATCACTTCATTCTAAATTCTAACAAGTGTTTATTAATTTTTTTAAGGTTTTTGAATTGCCTGACTTCATCTAACGCGTCTGAGAATATATATATATGCCGTTTCTCTTTTACCTGAAATGTTAAAAGCAGAATGGTTTTTTTTTATATTTTTTAAGTGAAATTCATTCCCCGCACAAATACTTTTTTACGGATTTGTACATCAGTTTTCACAATTTTTACAACAGGATAAAAAAAAATAACAAATAATCTTTTAAAAGTTAAAGTTTTAAAAGACCCCTGAATATTAGCATGGCTTTTGTTTTTACTCATTCAATTAAAAACTTTTCTTTACCCTTAAAAAAATTGATGTATGAAAATCACTTCAAAAGTTTTATTGTTTAGCCTGGCTGCAAGCCTTACATTTTTTGCTTGTAAAAAAAGTAAAAGCAACAACACTCAAACGGTTACAACTCAGGATCGCGCCTTTATTTCCAAAGCTTCGCTTAGTAACACGGCGGAAGTGCGGGCAGGTGCACTGGCAGATTCTACGTCTGATAGCTCAGTAGTCCGTGCTTTTGGGCAGCAGATGGTAACGGATCATTCAACTGCGCAAACCGATTTGAAAACATTGGGCAGTAATCTGAGTGTTGCTGTCACCGATTCTGTAGATTCCATGCACGCTGCATTGATAGACACTTTGAGAGGGCTTTCCGGAAGAATGTTTGATTCTGTTTATATCATGAATCAAATTAAAGATCACCAGACTGCTATTACTGATTTTCAAAATGAGATAAACGAAGGCAACCAGAGTGATGTTGTTGGCTATGCAAATAAATATTTGCCGAAATTGCAAATGCATTTGCAAATGGCTGATAGTATTGCCAGTTTGATGAAATTCAAATAAAAGGTTTAAAAATAAAAATTATTTTATGCGCAGGTTTGGCCTGCGCTTTTTTTTTTATTCTCCCATTAGCACATTAGCACATCAGCACATGAGCATCAGCACATCGCCACATTATTGTTACTTTTGCATCACTTAAAAATTAGCTATGGATTTTACATTATCAGAAGAGCAATTGATGATCAGACAGGCCGCACGCGATTTTGCCAATACTGAATGCCTTCCCGGTGTCATAGAACGCGATGAACACCAGAAATTTCCTTATGAGCAGGTAATGAAACTTGCTGATTTGGGATTTATGGGAATGATGGTTCCGACAGAATATGGAGGTGCAGGTTTGGATACTGTCAGCTATGTTTTGGCAATGGAAGAGATCAGTAAAGTGGATGCAAGTACAAGTGTTTGTATGAGTGTGAATAACAGTTTGGTATGTTATGGACTTGAGGCTTTTGGTACAGAAGAACAAAAGAAAAAATATTTGACACCACTTGCCCGGGGCAAAAAAGATGGTGAATTATATATTGGCGCATTTTTATTAAGCGAGCCGGAAGCAGGTAGCGATGCCACTTCACAAAGAACTACTGCTGTAGAAAAAGAAGATCATTATATAATTAACGGTGTAAAAAACTGGATCACGAATGGCAATACGGCATCTGTTTATTTAGTGATTGCACAAACGCATGCTGAAAAAGGAAGCCGTGGAATTAATGTTTTTATTGTGGAGAAAAACTGGCCTGGTGTAAAAGTTGGTGCTAAAGAAAATAAACTGGGAATCCGTGGAAGCGACACGCACAGCATTTCATTTACTGATGTGAAAGTGCCAAAAGAAAACAGGATTGGCGAAGATGGATTTGGTTTCAAATTCGCAATGAAAACTTTATCCGGAGGGCGTATTGGTATTGCGTCGCAAGCAGTCGGGCTTGCTTCCGGAGCAATGGAAAGATCTATTGTTTATTCAAAAGAAAGAAAAGCATTTGGAACAGAAATAAAAAATCATCAGATCATTCAATTTAAAATTGCCGACATGGCAACAAGAATTGACGCTGCAAGGCTGCTTTGTTTTCGCGCGGCGTGGCAAAAAGATACCGGCATTGATTATACTGAAAGCGCTGCAATGGCAAAAGTATTTGCGAGCGAAACAGCGATGTGGGCTACAACAGAGGCGATACAAATTCATGGTGGCTACGGTTATGTTAAAGAATATCACGTGGAAAGAATGATGCGCGATGCCAAAATTACACAGATATATGAAGGTACGAGCGAAGTGCAACGGATTGTAATTAGCAGGGGGATTTTGAAATAACTTTTTAATCAGATGATTTGCTAATATGCTGCTGTGCTAATAACGAAATAATCATGATGCAAAAGATAAATCAGCAGTTTTTGTTTCTTTACTGAAGTATAGAATGCTCACTTTTGCCGGAACGGTTAGATATTGTTAAAACTGATTTTAATGGTGAAAAAAAACTAGAAAAAAATGGCTGTTAATTCAGAATTATATAAAAAGATAGCTGCAAAATTAAAAGAGAAAAAAGTTACACTGGTTGCCGTTTCCAAAACAAAATCAGTTGAAGATATTTTAGAATTGTACGAACTTGGGCAAAGGGATTTTGGAGAAAATTATGTGCAGGAATTGGTTGAAAAATATAACCAGCTTCCTAAAGATATCCGCTGGCATTTTATTGGTCATCTTCAATCAAATAAAGTGAAACAAATTGCGCCTTTTATTTCATTAATTCATAGTGTGGACAGCCAAAAATTATTAAAGGAAATTAATAAAGAAGCAAAAAAAAATGACCGCATCATTGATTGTCTTTTGCAGGTTTATATTGCAAAAGAAGAAACAAAATTTGGATTGAATGAGGACGAGCTGGAAGAATTAATAACAGGAATTTCTGACAGTAATTCCACGAATTATTTTAAAAATATTAGCATAAAAGGTTTGATGGGAATGGCTTCATGCACAGATAATAAAGAAATTGTAAGAAAAGAATTTTATTATTTAAAATCGCTTATTGATAAATTTTCCAAACTACAAACTATGAACTACAAACTACAAACTATTTCAATGGGCATGAGCGCCGATTATGAAATGGCGATAGAAGAGGGAAGTAATATGGTGCGTATTGGAAGTTTGCTTTTTGGAAAAAGAATCTATTCATAGCACTCATTTGTTAAAGAGGAATTAGAATGATAAGTTAAAAGTCTGAAATTCGTGAATCAAAATTCGTGTTCTAAATTTGCTTTTTTCTTTTAACATTTATAAACGTGAATATTTTTATCTATTAATTAAATTTGAACAGAAAATAAATTTATTCTTTTGGAAGCACACGCAATTAATCATGAGTTCGAAGCTGAAAAAAACAGGAAAGCTTTAATGTACACAGCCCTTGTTATTGGCTTCTTTTTAGCGATTGCTATTTTTTATACATGGCCACTGCAAGTGCCGCCAACGCCCACTGTTTTGGATTTGATTGATGTAAACCTTGGTAATGAACAGGAAGGAATGGGAGACGTCCAACCACTTGTAAAAGGTGAGCGTGCGCCGGATAATCAAAGCGTCACTTCACATCACGCTGCCGCTCATAAAGTAGCTGACGAACCTTCACAAAATATAAAAGCAGATGAAGATGATAAAAACACCGATGCGGCGCCAGTTGTAAAATCTGAAAAGAAAAATGAAAAAGCGAAAGTTGAAAACAAAGAGGTAGCTGTAAAGCCTTCGAAAAATATCAATCCTTCGCCGGTTGTAAACCCAAATCCGGCACCACCAAAACCGAAAATCCCTTTGTATAAAGGAGGAACCGGAAATGGAGGCAACGGTGCAACTGAAGATAATGGTTACAGAAACCAGGGCTATAAACCAGGTAATGGTGACGCAGGTAGCCCCGATGGGAAACCCGATGCATACGGTAATTCACCCGGAGGCGGAAGCGGAATGAGTGTCGTACGCGGACTTTCAGGACGCAGACCAATTCATTTCCCAAATATGCAGGGAGATTTTAACGAAAATGCAAAAGTATATGTGGACATAAATGTGAATGCATCCGGAACCGTCACCAGCGCTACGATTGCAAAAGGAACAACTACATCTAATTCATCTCTCCGCAATATCGCGCTGGAAAAAGCAAAGCAATTAAAATTTCCCCCTGCTCAAAATGACATAGAAAACGGAACGATACTTTTTCATTTTGTGTTGAAGAGTTAGAGTAGCTATTGTATCTAATGGCGAAAGAATATAATAGTTGCGATGTTTTTAAATATGAGTAGTTTACCGAAAAGGAAATTGAAGTTTTGTTATCCTCCATTAAAAGTTATTTGGCATAAAAATATCTTCCTTTTTCTTTCAAATAAAACATACAAATCCTTATTATTTAATTGTTTACTGTATATAGTTCATCTTTTTAAGAAAGAAGCTAAACTCATCTTATCCGTCCACCGCAATATATTTGCATGAAT
Source organism: Hanamia sp. (assembly GCA_035475995.1). Lineage (GTDB taxonomy): Bacteria > Bacteroidota > Bacteroidia > Chitinophagales > Chitinophagaceae > Ginsengibacter. The sequence continues at coordinate 7,974 of DATILZ010000426.1, forward strand.
GTTTATTGAAAATCACGCATCACAAAATTTATTTAATGAAATTGACCCTCCTATTAATACATGGGTGGAAGTGATTTTGCCATTAGCAATTCCTAAAACATATACGTATTCTGTTCCTGAAAAATTAATAAAAAAAATACAGATAGGCAGTCGTGCAGAAGTTGTTTTTGGGAAAAATAAAAAGTATGCAGGGATCATAAAATCTATAAGTAATGAAAAACCGGCATATGAAACAAAAGAAATTCTGAATGTAATAGATGATGATCCGGTAATCTATCCAAAGCAACTACAGTTATGGAAATGGATCAGCGATTACTATATGTGCAGTGAAGGAGAAGTAATGGCAGCGGCGCTTCCAACACATTTAAAACTGAGCAGCGAAGCTATTTTAATTTATAATGAAGAATATGGCGAAGACTTTTCTTTGCTTGATGATGAAGAATATTTGCTTGCAGAAGCATTGCTGATAAAAAAAGAACTGAAGATCACTGAGGTGCAGCAGGTTTCCAATATTATTCATGTTTATCCTTTGATCAAAAGGCTGATCGAAAAAAAAGTTTGTTTTGTCTGGGAATCGCTGACAGAAAAATACAAAGTGAAAAAAGAAAATTTTGTGTTGCTCAATCCGGAATTTTCATCAGATGAAAAGCTGAGTAAATTAATGGATGATCCGATAGCATTCGGATTAGGAAGGGCTCCAAAGCAACTGGAATTATTATTAAGCTTTTTGCATTTTTCAAAAACAGAAGGTGAAGTTTCTCAAACAGAACTTTTAAAAAAGTCAGGGGCAAATGCGGCGCAATTGAAATCTTTAACAGATAAAAATATTCTGTTTATTGAAAGAAGGAATACCGATCGTATTCAATCACTTCCTAAAAAAATGGAAGTAAATTTTGAATTGAATGCTTCACAAAAAAAAGCATTGGAAGAAATAGATATTGTTTTTGAAAAAAAAGAGGTTTGTCTGATTCACGGCGTAACGAGCAGCGGTAAAACCCAATTGTACATAAAGCAAATAGAAAAATTTGTGCGCCAGGGAAAACAGGTTTTATACCTTCTTCCCGAAATCACATTAACGGCGCAGATTATAAGGAGGCTGCAACTTTATTTCGGTGGCAACATTGCAATCTATCATTCTAAATTTAATAATAACGAAAGAATAGAGATCTGGAATAAAATAAAAACTGGTGAAATAAAAATAATTCTTGGTGCCCGCAGTGCATTATTTCTTCCTTTTAAAAATCCTGGTTTAATCGTAATTGATGAAGAACATGATCCTTCTTTCAAACAGCAGGATCCGGCCCCACGCTATAATGCACGGGATGCAGCGGTTTACTACGCATCGCTTTTTAATGCCAAGGTTTTGATGGGAAGCGCTACACCGTCTTTGGAAAGTTATTATAATGCCCGAAAAAATAAATATGGTTTAGTAACGCTTACCGAACGTTTTGGCGGAACACAATTGCCAGAAATAAAAATTATAGATACCAGGACGGTTGCAGCTTCCAAAAAAGGAAAAGTAATGATCTCGCCGCAATTAAAAGCGCAAATTGAAGTGGCATTACAAAATGATAAACAGGTAATTCTTTTTCAAAACCGGCGAGGTTATGCACCTTTTCTAATTTGCGGTACATGTGGTTTTCTTCCACAATGCGAAAACTGCTCTGTTACCTTAACACTGCATAAATATTCGAATAAACTTCATTGCCATTATTGCGGAAACACTTATCCCAAGCTGGTTACATGTCCTGCGTGTGGCAGTGTAAACTGGAAAGAAAAAAATTTTGGAACAGAAAAGATTGAAGAAGAATTAACACAAGATTTTCCAAATAACAGGATCGCAAGGATGGATGTAGATGCGGTAAAAGGCAAAAATGCCCATGATACTTTGATCAAATTATTTGAGCAGCACCGCATTGATATTCTTGCCGGAACACAAATGGTAGTGAAAGGTCTGGATTTCGAAAAAGTAAGTTTGGTGGGCATTCTTGATGCGGATGGATTATTATCTTTTGCAGATTTTAGGGTCAATGAAAGAGCGTTTCAACTGATGGAACAGGTGAGTGGGAGAGCGGGTCGCAAAGCGGCACAGGGATTGGTTCTCATTCAGGCTTCAAAGATTGATCATCCGGTTTTATTGTTTGTGCAGCAACACGATTTCCTGAAGTTTTATGATTACGAAATGGAGATGCGAAAACAATTTTTCTATCCGCCATTCAGCCGGCTTATTCGCATTGTTTTAAAACATGCGGTTAAGGAAGTGGTGTTTGAAGCTGCGGATGTTTTAGCCAATTCATTAGAAAAAGATTTTACAAATTTGGTTGGCCCTGCGGCGCCTGTTGTCAATAGGATCAGAAATATGTACCTGGTCGAGATCCTTATAAAATTGCAAAAAGATGCAGCCTGTTTGCAGGTACAAAAAAAAGTGATCAGCAATCACATTGATATTTTAAAAGCAGAAAAAAGATTCAGAAGCATAGTAGTGATTCCGGATGTTGATCCCTTTTAATTTAAATTTACAAATCAACCGTATTTGTTTGTTTACTGTATTTGCATAAGAAAAATTACTTCATTCCTTTGAGGCAATATATTCTCTGGCCATTTCCATCATATCCTGGTATGTATAATAATGAACTCCATTCTTTTTTTGTGTGCTGGCATAAACCATTGCCCTTGCTACATTATCAGCTCCAATGGCATGATATTTTTTTAAAGGACCTAAAAATAAAAACGAAACAATATCCAATATTCCCTGCAGAATCTTCTCTGCAATTCTTGTTTCCTTCCTGTTTCCATTTAATATGGATGGCTGAAAAATGTCCAGGCTATCAAAATGAAATTGCTTTAATGCGTTTTCAGTTTTCCCTTTTAAACTCAAATAAAAATTAGAAGAATTTTCATTTGCGCCAATTGCCGACACGATCAGAAATTTTTTAAATCCTTTTGAAATGCCTATTGTTGCTGCATTTACAGGGATATCATAATCTATTTGCCTGTATAAATTTTTATCACCTTTTACTTTTTTCTGAGTGGTGCCAATGCAGCAAAAAATCACATCACCTTCGCCAAACTTTTTCGTGTATTCATCAACGTTAGTAAAGTTTACGATTTCCTGCTCCAGTTTTGGATGAATGATCTTTACATTTCTGCGGGCAAGTACTCTTACAGTTTTAAAATGATCATCTTTCAATAATTCTTCTAAGACTAAATTTCCTGTTAATCCGGTAGCGCCAATAATTACTGCTGTCAATTCATTCATATTTGGTTATTTTTCCGGTAATTTTAAAAGTTTATGCAAGTTCAAAAAGATTTTTCGCTTAAAAAATTTAATACGTTTGGCATAGATGCAAGTGCTGAATATTTCTCGACATTTTTCATTATAGATGAATTAAAATCAATTCTCGAAAGTAATAAAAAGATCAAATCAAAAATGATCCTTGGTGGAGGAAGCAATATCCTTTTTACAAAGGACTTTGACGGGCTTGTTTTGAAAAATGAAATAAGCGGTATGAACATTGTCGAAGAAGATGAAAATTATGTTTACGTCAAGGCCGGTGGCGGCGTAAAGTGGCACAACTTAGTAATGTTTTGTGTACGCCAAAATCTTGGCGGACTTGAAAATCTTTCTCTTATTCCCGGAAATGTGGGCGCTTCGCCAATGCAAAATATTGGCGCTTATGGAGTGGAGATAAAAGATGTTTTTCATGAATTGGAAGCATTTCACTTAAAAGAAAAAGAGCTGCTGGTATTTTCGGCAGATGATTGCAGGTTTGGCTACCGCGATAGTGTTTTTAAAAATAAATATAAGAACGAGTTTGCCGTTTTGAATGTGACATATCGCTTAAGGAAAAATCCTGTTTTTAATATTTCTTATGGCGCTCTGGAGCTTGAATTAGGAAAAATGAATGTTACTGATCTGACTGTGAAAGCTGTATCAGATGCAGTTATCAACATACGAAGCTTGAAATTACCCGATCCGGCAATCATTGGAAATGCAGGAAGTTTTTTTAAAAACCCTGTGATTAACAGTCACCAGTTATATGAAATACACAGACTGCATGAATATGAAGAGAAGGACGTTCCCTATTATAAAATTGATGAGATTAACTTTAAAATTCCTGCCGGATGGTTAATAGAAAAATGTGGTTGGAAGGGTTACAGAAAAGATGATGCAGGTTGTTATGAAAAACAAGCATTGGTATTAGTAAATTATGGCAATGCAACCGGGCAGGAAATTTATGATTTAAGCGAAGAAATAAAAATTTCGGTAAAAGAGAAATTTGGAATTGAGCTGGAGAGAGAAGTAAATATTGTATAAATCTATTCCCTTCATTTAGTTAACATAAAATATTTGTACCTAATTTTTGATGCCATGATGACAGAAAAAAATGAATGGCATTTGTTTTGTAAAAAAATGAGAAAAAATATTTATGCAAAAAGGAAATATAAGGGTACAAACGGAAAATATTTTTCCGATCATTAAGAAATTTCTTTACAGTGATCATGAAATTTTTATCCGCGAACTGGTAAGTAACGCGGTGGATGCTACACAAAAATTAAAAACATTATCATCTCTCGGCGAAGCA
>DATILZ010000427.1:0-4115 GCA_035475995.1 Hanamia sp.
AATTTTTCAATCGAAGAAATTGAAGTTGAGGAACCTTCCTATGACGAAATCCTGGTAAAAATAAAGGCTGCCGGAATTTGCCACACCGATTATGATTCCCTCAATTGGGGAAAGCAAATGATCCTCGGTCATGAAGGCGCCGGAGTTATTGAAAAAACCGGCAGACATGTAAAAGATCTGGCTGAGGGCGATTCGGTTATTTTAAACTGGGCTGTTCCATGCGGCCACTGCTTTCAATGCAAAAAAGGCAATCAGAATATTTGTGAAAATAATTCTCCGGTAACCGGAAGGGATAATCGCGGCCATGCACATTATAGAGGTACTACGTTTCATCAAAAGAATATCGATCGTTCGTTTAATCTCGGTACTTTATCAGAATATGTGCTGGTAAAAAAAGCGGCTGTAGTAAAAAATAATTCCGATAAATTATCCTTCCCCGCTGCCAGCATTATCGGTTGTGGTGTAATGACAGGATATGGTTCTGTAGTACATGCAGCAAAAGTAAAACGCAATTCCAATGTAGTGGTTATTGGTGCAGGTGGCGTTGGATTGAATGTGATACAGGCGGCAAGAATTTGTGAAGCAAAAAGAATTATTGTAATTGATGTGAAAGAAAGCCGTCTTGAAATGGCCAAAAAAATGGGCGCTACGGATTTCATTCATGCAGATAAAGACGATAAAGGTTTGATAAATGCGGCAGGTAAAGTAAAAGAATTACTAAATGGAAGAGGCGCTGATTATGCTTTTGAATGTACTGCCATAGCGGCTTTGGGAGCTGCACCATTAGCGATGATCAGAAACGCAGGTACGGCGGTGCAGGTGAGTGGCATTGAGGAGGAGATCAGCATCGATATGAATCTATTCGAATGGGATAAAAAATATATCAATCCATTGTATGGAAAATGCAAACCGCAGATTGATTTTCCTGCAATTATTAATTATTACGAAAAACAACAATTATTACTTGAAGAATTAGTAACCCGCACTTATTGCTTATCACAGCTTGCTGAGGCTTTTGACGATCTGCTGCAAGGCAAAAATGCAAAAGGTGTTATTGAATTTTAATGTACATGCTTGCATTAAAGAGAATTTGTTTTTAACGGCTATTAAACAAAATGTTTGCAAAATAAACCCGTGGAAAAAACAATGAAAGAATTCCGGACAGTAGAAATTTCCAATCCACGATTTGAAAATGATTTCCTCAGATACATTACCGTTAAAAGCGAAAACTTAAAAGGGCGTGGCGACATTTGTGTTTTTGTGCCTCCGGGCATTGAAGAAATGACCGACTGCCCGCTTGTAATTTTGCTCCATGGCGTATATGGAAGTTCGTGGAGCTGGGCATTAAACGGCGGCGTTCATATTTCTGCTTTCGACCTTATCAAAAAAAAATTAATTCCACCGGTCACAATCGCAATGCCCTCTGATGGCTTGTGGGGCGATGGTTCCGGATATCTTCCACATCATAATTCCGATTTTGAAAAATGGATCGCTGAAGATGTAGCTGCTGCAGTTCAGAAATGTATTCCTGCTATTACAAATGAATCAAAAATGTTTATCGGAGGCTTATCAATGGGAGGTTTTGGCGCATTTAAAATTGGTGTAAAATATCATGATATTTTCACCGCAATTTCTGCTCATTCATCTATTACGAATGTAGAACAAATGAGGCCTTTCGTTGAAGAGAACCTTGAAAATTATTTACAAAATGATAAGACAGAAGAAGATGTTTTTGCAACGATTTTAAAATATAAAGCTCATCTTCCTGCCATAAGCTTTGATTGCGGCCTTTCAGATCCGCTTCTTGAAAATAACCGCCTTTTGCATCAGCAACTGGTAGAAAATAATATCATTCATGAATATGAAGAATACAAAGGTGGCCACGATTGGAGCTACTGGCAGCAGCATGTGATTGATTCGATCCTTTTCTTTTCCAGATTTTTAAACAGAGCAAAAGAAGGATAGGACTATTTCAGTTAATGTCAGAAGTTCCAACTACTCTTCTTCTTTTCATATTATAAAAGGCTTTCATTTCCTTTCTCTTTTTTCAGTATAGGACAATCCATACTGTTTATATGTCTAGTACTTGAGCGAAGTATGTCTTTGGGGGTCAAAAAATTGCAGGCTTTTGCCCCTTCTTTTACTTTTCTTAATAAAAATAAGACCTTCCATAATCGTGTAAATCTATTCCCGAATTATATAACAAATCATTCAGTCAGGAGGATAAATTTGCATTTTGAATAAGAGACAAAAATGAAAACAACAGAACGAAAACAAATATCATGTGTGGATCATCCATTGCGAAAGTAAAGCCGGTTTTTAAATGAAAAGATTGGGGAAGGAAAATGGAAAGTGGACACACAGAGCCCGAAAAAAGTATTAACGGTCATGAATAAAAACCTGACCGACCGTGATATTATAAATACTGTAGAAAAAGCAGGTTACAAAGCAGAGGTGTTAAAGTAAGGTGGTATATTATTGGCAATAATCGAAAAAAAATAACAATTATCTTTGCATTTAACTGATGAAAAAATTTATTCTTCTCATATTAACCTTTGCATACCTGGCTTCCTCTTCCGGCGCTACTGTTTACATTCAGAGATGTATGGGCAAAACAATTGCCTGGAGCCTCATTGAAAAGGATGGTAATAAATGTGAGAAATGCGGCATGCACAAGAATACAACAAACGATTGTTGCAGCAGCCACATTAAAGTTTTGAAAGTTCACAATGATCAAAATCTTCCGCAAGTTTTTTTTCAAAAACTATTTTTGACAAATGCTTTTTTACCTAAGACTTTTGATGCAAATAAACAGGATCAATTTTTAGAAACAGAAACTAAAGATCCTGCAACCTTTACACCTCTTCGAAGTCCAATAAACTTCTGTATTTTATACTGCACTTTTCTGATCTGATTTCGCTTATTTTCTTTTATCTTAAAAACGATCTTTTAAGATGAGGCCGATTTTAATCATTATTCGATGGTTGAATAATCAATAAATAAAATCATTATCATCTATCAATAAATCTAGATAGATAATATGGGAAGATGAACAGATCAAATAAAAGTTATGAAAATTTCAAAAAATAAAATAAGAAGATTCCACGGTATTTACAATAGTTTCAATAAATATTTATCAGCAATAATTATTTCAGTATTCACTTTTCTTTCTGCAAATGCGCAATCGAATAATGCCGATAGTTCCACATCATTCAAGGTTTATGGCGAATGTATTCAATGCAAACAACGTATTGAAAAAGCATTGAAAGTAAAAGGAATAGAATCGGCAAACTGGGATGTAAAAACAGAAATGCTTGCAGTAGTTTATGATCCTTCAGTTATAAATCTGGAAAAAATAAAATCTAAAGTACTTGCAGCCGGCCATGATCTGGAATCTAAAAAAGCGGATGATAAAATATACAATGCTCTACCTGAATGTTGCCACTACCGTGATGTTGTGGATGAAGATGATGCACATTCTACATCTAACGGTGATGCACACACGATAAGCGGTGTGGTAGTTTCAGAAGACAATAAGGGAAATTTTATTCCATTGGCAGGAGCGAGTATTAATTGGGCAGGCACACAAGAGGGAACAATTTCTGATAAGCATGGCGCTTTTTCAATTGCAGAAAATAAGGCAGGATCAAAATTAATTGTAAGTTATACCGGCTATCAGTCTGATTCAATTGAAGTGAATAATGCGCATCAATTGCAGATTGTACTTGCGTCTAATGGTCAATTGAAAGCAATCACAATTAAAGGCAAACCAAAATATTCATACATAAATGACCTTGGTGTGGTAAGAAGTTTGATGATCAATTCTAAGGATTTATTGAAAGCAGCCTGCTGCAATCTGAGTGAAAGTTTTGAAACCAATCCAAGTGTGGACGTAAGTTACAGCGATGCGGTAACCGGTTCGAAACAAATTCAGCTTTTGGGGCTCGCAGGAATTTACACACAGCTTACCATAGAAAATCTTCCCGGGCCACGCGGCATTGCAACTCCTCTTGGACTCAACAGCATTGCGGGGCCATGGATAGAAAGTATTCAATTAAGTAAAGGAACCGGTTCTGTTGCTAATGGTTTTGAAAGCATTGCCGGCCAAATAAATG
>DATILZ010000428.1:0-2536 GCA_035475995.1 Hanamia sp.
GAATTAAAACTAAACTTTTTTGTCAGGGATTCACAGGTAACACCATTCACATCGTTGACCTGCATATAAACATAAGGTTGAGTAATAACAACTTGTTGTGTCACACTATTTCTGCAACCGTTGGCATCTGTTACATAAAGAATTGCATTCCAGTTATTAGATTGTGTAAAGCTGTAGGAAACATTTTTTCCGGTTGCCTGGATTCCTGAAGGATAATAATTATTGAAATTCCATTCTGATTTTACAGCGCCGGCAGTGGTATCCTGGAAATTTACCGTAACCGGTGGAAAACAATACTTAGGAATATTTACGACAAACCCCTGTGGCTGCAAAAGCTCTTTTACATCAATCTTTTTAGTAACTGTTTGTTCACACGCACCAAATTTATTTGTTAACTGAATAGTGTGTTCACCGGCAGCATAAAAGGTGTAACCATAATAATCATAATAATAACTTTGATTACCATCAATCGTCCATACAGAAGAGGTTGGAGCAGGCGTACTTTTATTTTGAATTGTTATTGTGGAATTTTTGCAAATAATATCCGGAACACTAAAGTCTGATGTAAATTCTCCAACATTTAGAAATGCACTTTTCGTTAAAGTGTTTTTGCAGCCCAACGCGCTTTCTGCTGTAAGGGAAACTGTATAAATTCCTTTTTTATTAAAAGAATGAGTGGGATTTTTTTCTGTAGATGTAATATTATCGCCAAAATCCCAGGTGTAAGATAAAGCGCCTTCACCAATCGAATTATTCATCATCGTTACCGGATCATTTGCATAACAAACAAAAGTTTTATCTGCATCAAAAGAAGCAGTTACGCCCGGCAAAATCTCCACCATATCGTTTATGGTTTTGCTGTTGGTGCAACCATGATTGTCGGTAACAGATAAAGTAACAGGCATTTTTTGCGCTGATAAGTATGTGTGAGAAATCTGGGTACCAGAGCTACGATCCGTAAAACCATCACCAAAATCCCACATATAATCTACGATGTTTCCATTATCAGCAGTGGCTTTTCCGGTAAAGGTTATGGGCTGAGGCGTGCAGCCTTTTACCAAGGAAGAAGAAAAATCCACAACAGGCTTTTTAGATACAATAACGGTGTTTGTTTTAGTAGAAGTTTGATTGCCATCAACCACGGTAAGTGTAACGGTATAACTTTTTTCTTCCAAAAAAACTGCGCCTGCATTCTTCATGGAAGAGGTATTATTATTTCCAAAATCCCATTTATAAACAGCGGATGATGATGCGCCGGAAGTTGTATTGGTAAAAAAAACTGTCAAGGGAGAACAGCCTTCCGACCGGTCCGTTATAAAATCAGCCTTCAATTGTGCATCAGATGAAACATGCAGGAAAAGCAGGAAGAAAATCGAAAGGATTGCGTATTTAACAGCGTTTGGTTTTCTCATAGTTTTGGTTAAAAACGTGGACAATATACTTTGATTATTTTTAAAGACAAATAAATCGTAATAATTATCTCCTCTGTTCATGTTTGTGCTTTTAATTCATTTAACGAAAAATCAGTTCAATAATTACCTTTAAAGCATAAATTGAGTTATGGAAATGGAAGAACTAAAAAAACAAGGCAATGCAAGTGATCATTTAGCGAATGAACGGACATTTCTTGCCTGGATACGTACGAGTATCGGTATCATGGCATTTGGTTTTGTGGTGGTAAAATTTTCCCTGTTTGTAAAACAAGTTTCTACGTTGGTTGGCAAACCGGGCTTAGTACAACACCGTGGCTATTCAGTAATTGTTGGGATTATATTGGTTGCAGCCGGCACGCTTACTTGTGTATTATCATACTTCAGATATAAGCGAACAGAAAAAATATTAAAGCAGGGAAATTATAAAAACAATTCCTTTCTTATTGCTATAACTACTGCTATTATTTTTCTCATCAGTATTTTATTGATTGCGTATCTGATAGAAAGTACGTGATTTATACCTGCTTCGTTTGATTCAAAAAAACAGGAATTCATGCTATTTATTCCTTTGTTGAAAAAGACAAAACGTTATTAGATAAAAGATCATGTAAAAGATAGGCCCCTGTAGAAACAGGGGCCGTTTACCAAAACTAACTGCTTATGAGAAAATTTGAATTTTAAAATTTGAATTCGCTAATAGTAATTCAAAGTACATGCCAAAAATGAATAAGAAAATCAAAAAAATTTCAGGCCTTGAAAAAGAAAATTAAAATATTCCTGCTAACAGGGAATTACAAAGCGTTTCAGGTAATCAGCTCTTTTCAACATTCAACAAATATTTTTATTGATTATGCAAGTAATAACATTTAATTTTTTAAACGATAGTGAATGAACTGTTTAATTCCTGCAACACTTTTTCCTCACCCCACAATCTTTCTCCGGAAATGGCATTCATATGTGCAATTATTTCACCACAAATTTCCTCGTTGATCTGTGTGTCATAAATGCGGATAAGTTGCTCTTTATTTATACTTAAATCCTTTAGGAAATTTACCTGGTGAACCAGTTTGATTTTTAAACTTTCCTGCAATTTTTTAACATGT
>DATILZ010000429.1:0-2898 GCA_035475995.1 Hanamia sp.
TTGCATTATTTATCATGAATAATAAATTTTACATGGCCAATAATTGTATCATTCTTTCAGAAAATGAAAATGTATTTTCTCCGGTAAGTGTCTTGAATTATTCTTATTATAAAAATGAAAAAACGGTGTTTGTGGAATTAAATAAAAATGAAAATATACAGTGCATTGTTGGCGAAGGGCATATTCCTTTTGGAAAATCGCAACAGCCGGGTTTATTTGATTATGCTGATGGAATAGATACCATGCAATTTTTATTGAGTTTGTAAAATGTTTTTTACAAAACATTTTTTCAAAAGAGAATCTTTTGTATCACGAACAAATATTCACAATTCTTTTAGCTGCTTCATCAGTATGTTATGAAATCTTTTTCTTTTTATAGATTAAATTTACACACTTATCATTCATTTTTAATTTATTGTTAAAGGTAAATAAACGGTAAAAAAAATGATTCCCCCTGGTTTAATTTTATTCGCGGGCATATGTTTTGATAGTCATTTTTATGAATGAGAAGAGTCGGTTAATATGTAGATTTTTAAATAAAAAAATAAAAATTCCATAATGAAAACAAAGAATATCTTTTTTACTGTACTTATAAGTGCAGTTACCACATTGGGAGTTATTTTCGGTTATAATAAATACGAGCATAACGGAAATAACCCAAATTTTCAATCTGCCATTCCTGCGAATTATAAATACGCCGGCTTTCTTGATAGCGGGAACAGTCCTTCGGGAGCGCCTGTAGATTTTACACAAGCCGCTGCAGCTGCGATTCCTGCAGTCGTTCATATCAAAACACTGACAAATGCTAAAGCGGTTAATAATAATTTGCCACAGCAGCAAAATCCTTTTTCAGATTTGTTTGGTGACGACCTTTTAAACCAGTTATTTGGACAGGGTGGTGGAGGCCGTCAGCGTATGCTGCCTGAGCGAGCTTCGGGTTCCGGGGTAATTATTAGTGATGATGGATATATTGTAACCAACAATCACGTGGTAGCAGGGGCAGATAAAGTATCGGTTACCATGAGCGACAGAAAAGTTTATACTGCCAAAGTAATCGCTGCCGATCCTTCCTATGATTTGGCTGTTGTGAAAATAGATGCGAAAAATTTACCGTTTCTGCTTTATGGCAATTCAATGGATACTAAAATTGGCCAATGGGTTCTGGCAATCGGTTATCCACTTTACTTAGATGCAACAGTAACAGCCGGAATTATTAGTGCCAAATCAAGAGCACTTGGTTTGAACCGCGATAAAACAGGTGGAACTGCAATGGCTGTAGAATCTTTCCTTCAAACAGATGCGGCTGTAAATCCGGGAAACAGCGGCGGTGCATTAATTAATACCAGCGGCCAACTTATCGGCATTAATTCTGCTATTGCCTCTCCCACAGGATATTATAGTGGATATTCTTATGCAATTCCTGTAGATATTGTAAAAAAAGTTGTGAACGACCTGATTAAATATGGTAGTGTACAAAGAGGATTTTTGGGGGCAATGTTTGTAGATGCGGGAATATTGAATGACGAACAGAAACAAAAAAATAACGTGCCCCTTAGTGTGGATGGAATTTATATTACCAATCTCGTCCAGGACGGTGCTGCAAAAGCAGCTGGAATCCAGGTTGGAGATGTAATCAAAAAGATAAATAATGTTCCTATTAATTCAAGTTCAGAATTGCAGGAAGCATTGAGCGCTTATAAACCCGGCGATAAAATCGATGTTACTGTCAGCCGCAACGGCGTGGAGAAAACAATGAATGTAACTTTGAAAAATAATGCAGGCAATTATGATATTGTGAAACCGAGTACGATGATTGACAAACTTGGCGCAGAACTGCAAACACTTGATCCGCAAAAGGCGAAATCTTTAGGATTAAGTGGGGGAGTAGTAGTGAAAAAAATAAATGAAGGCGCACTGAACGATCAAACCAGGATGCGTGATGGTTTTATCATTACCAAAGTAAATGGCAAAGAAGTAAAAACTTTGGATGATTTAAAGAACCTGATTGGCACTCAAAAAGACATTACTATTTCCGGTGTTTACCCCGGTTATAACGAACCTTTTGAATATCCATTGACATTGGATGATACGCCGGAATAAATTTTGAAAAATAATACAATTGAAAAACGGCCGCAATTTTGTGGCTGTTTTTTTTGTCGATAGCTTGAGGAATAAATGTAAAACAGATGATAATTTTGCGGATAAAAAATTGTATCAAAAAAAATGAATTAATTGTTGGCTGCAGTAGAAATTTTATTATCTTCGCGCTCCCAAATTATTGATTTTGGATCGGTAGTTCAGTTGGTTAGAATGCCGCCCTGTCACGGCGGAGGTCGCGGGTTCGAGTCCCGTCCGGTCCGCTTCAATTTTGTTTAAACCCGCTCTGGTAGCGGGTTTTTCTTTTGGGGTCTATTTTTTGATCTAGAATAACACAATTTTACGAAGAACTTTACTTATCTTTTTCTTACTTATCTAGCTTGATAAGTTAAAATTATAAAGGTACAATTTTCAGGAATAGAAAGAATTGGATCTTTTCCAGACAAAAAAAGCAATGCTTTTACACTGCTTACGTTTAAATGCTCATGATTTCAATAACTGCCTCACGTCACTACCTAAAAAATATACCCTTTTCAATTTGCCATGTTTTATCCAGTCATAAATAGTAGGTTTGGTGACTTCAAAAAGAGAACAAATTTCCTGCATTTTAAATAACAGCTTTTCAATAAGACCAGGAGTCTCCATTATAGATGCAAATCCCTGATGTTCCTTTTTATTTCTGGAAACTTCCTCTATAATTATTAGCCTTATTTGAGTCCAGACCTCTTCCGGCTCAAATGGGATTAATATTGGTACTGATGCATTCTTTTCCATACACACAAATTTTCATTTTCTGAATCT
>DATILZ010000430.1:0-1524 GCA_035475995.1 Hanamia sp.
TAAAAAGATTAAAAAGAATAAAGTGCTACGGTCATTAACTAAGTGCGTGAATCAGAAACAAATATCCCGCATTCATCTGCATGAATCAACCGTACCACTACGGAATTTTCAACCGTATTACTACGGAATTTTTAGGTAGAACAATCTTAGGGCAAAGGCATAGGAAAGCCCACTCAAAGGCATGGATAGTGCATGGCGAATGCATGAAGTATATTTCGAAGTAAAATCAACTTTTGAATTGAAATAATTTTTCCCTCTACTTCCCGTTGTTCGGAAAGTGACCTCAAAAGAAAATCATTTATGCTTCTGGTTAAATTAAGGAAAAGGAACCTTAATCTCTGGGCGGGTTATCTTCGAATGAGCCGCGGCAATAACGCGTTTGTTTGCAAAAAGGAATATGACTGCCTTCCAACTTTTAATTTTAGTATTTCTGATACTCTTAAGGTTGCCAACCGTTGAAAAAATGATTTTTTATTGAAATCGGTTTAAAAGGTTGGCAACCTTTGTGCTTTACCTTCCTGGTTTCAGAATTTCAATTTAGATTTGAAAAATCAAGATGAAACCTCCGATTCTCAAATATCCGCACTGTTTTTTAATGCACTTTTTTTTACTGATGTTTTTATTTCCTGCTACCGTTTTTTCTCAAAAAAAATATTCCGTTCAATATGTTTTAGCCGGCAAAGATACTTCCTCTCAAGTTCAGCAGTTTGATTTTAAAACAATTTTTGAAACCAGAGAATCTGCGGAAATTTATATCAGCAAATTACCGGAGATTCTTTTAAATAAAGGTTTTCCTACTGCTTCCGTTGATTCCGTTTTTTATGATTCGACTCATGCAACTGTAAAATTATATATTGGCACTAAATACAAATGGGCGCAAATTTCAACTGATAGTATTGATCGGTATGTTTTGGATAATTCGGGATGGAGTGAAAAACAATTTGAAAATAAAAATATCGATTTTTCACGACTTCGTTTGCAGGAGAAAAAAATAATTGAATATTATGAAAATTCCGGTTATCCTTTTGCCGCAGTTTCTTTAAAAGATATTGAAATAAATGATGATAAAATAAAAGCAAAGTTGCATGTTACAAAAGGGCCGTTATATCATATTGACAGCATTCATATTGTTGGAAAAGTAAAAATCAAAAACTTGTTTCTTCAACATTATCTGGACATTTATAATGGGAGTGTTTATAATAATGAAAAATTACAACAAATAAACAAACTGATCCGCGACTTGCCGTTTTTGCAGGAACAGCAATCATGGGATGTGTCGATGCTGGGAACAGGTGCCACAGTGAATTTATACCTGGAACCAAAACGAAGCAGCCAAATCAATGTTTTAATTGGCTTTGTGCCAGGAAATACGATTACCGGTAAAGCGCAAATTACGGCAGATGTTCATCTTGATTTGAAAAATGCATTGGGAAATGGCGAAAGTATTTTGTTGAATTGGCAACAGCTTCAACCTCAATCGCCGAGATTAAATCTCGGTTTTTCAAAACCATATATTTTTAATTC
>DATILZ010000431.1:0-2465 GCA_035475995.1 Hanamia sp.
TGGGGAACATTAATCACAAGGATATTAATATTTGTTGTGCTCGGATTGATCATTTTATATCATCACACTTTCAGAAGATATGTGGCTGTAAGAAGTATTGTTTGGAAATTAAGATGGCAGACGATCAAAGATCTGTTGGACATTGGTATTCCAAGTAGTTTTCAAATCACTATGGAAGCCGGTGCATTTGCTATTTCAGGAATCCTGATTGGAACAATTGGGGCAGTAGAACAGGCTGCACACCAGATTGCATTGAGCATCGCTTCATTAACTTTTATGGTTTCCATGGGATTGTCGCAGGCTGGTTCTATCCGCACGAGCAATACGTTTGGGCGGAACGATTGGCCACTAATTAATGCAATTGGAAAAAGTACTTTAATCATGGCTTTAATTTATGGAACCTTTTGCGCGGCAGTTTTTATAATATTCCGTTTTCAATTGCCTTATGTATTTAATGATAATGCAGAAGTGGTTTCCATGGCAGCCTATTTACTTTTATTTGCGGCTTTGTTTCAAATTTCTGACAGCACACAAGCTATAAGTGCAGGACTACTTCGGGGAATAAAAGATGTAAAAGTACCAACGGTTTTTATCGCCATTGCTTATTGGGCGATTGGTATTCCTGTCGGTTGTTTACTTGCTTTTTATTTTAAAATGGGCGCTGCCGGCATCTGGACCGGATTTATTACAGGGCTTACTTTTTCAGCTGCTTTTTTAAGCTTTAGATTTAGAAAAATGGTGAGGGAATCGGTAAAAACCACATAAAAAAAGATCCGGCAAACACAGAAATATCATCATTTCTTACTTTTAATTTTTCATCTCATTCATCGAAATAAAATTATCTATTTCCCCTACTTCATAATCGGGGCAGGCACCGGTTTTTCCGGCAATAAATGCTCCCAAACCACTGGCAAATTGTAGTGCAGATTCCGGAGAAGAATTATCGATCCATTTTGAGATAAGTCCGGCTAAAAAAGCATCGCCGCTGCCAATGGTATCTTTTACGTTTACAGTATAACCGTTATGTTTATATTCTTTTCCCTCCCAAAATAATATCGCTCCCCCGGCACCTAAAGTAACGACCATTTTAGCCAGATGAAATTTATCCATTAATGCTTCTGCGCGGTCTTTTAAATGGGTAAAATTAGAATACAAGCCGGATATAAATTCCAGTTCAGCAAGATTGAGTTTAAGAAAATCTGCCTTTGAAATTAATTCTTCTATTATTTTTTGATTAAAATGAGGCTGTCTTAGATTGATGTCCAGAACTTTTTTATTTGCAGATTCCAATAATTGAAAGAGTGTGTTTCTGCTGATATTATTTCTGGCAGCGAGGCTTCCAAAAATAAAATATTCAGCTTCAGAAACCGCTTTCTGAAGCGATTCATTCCATGAAATAAAATCCCATGCTACAGGCTGAACAATGTCATAAACTACTTCATGCTGGTCATTCATATTTGCAAAGACTTTCCCGGTTTCATGCTCATTATCCAATTGAAAAAAATCGGTGCTTACGCCAATTGATGAAAAAATGTGTGCCAATTCTTTTCCTTTTTCATCATCTCCGATCCTGGTAATTAATGCCGGATTTTTTTGAAATTTATGAAGATGGTAAGCAACGTTCATCGGCGCACCGCCGGGAACAGAGCCTGATGGCAGAATATCCCAAAGTACTTCTCCGAAACAAATTACAGTATGAGGATTTGTGTGCTGCAACATTATTATTTTTTAATGAGTTTTGCTTCCAGTTCTTCGAGCGATTTGCCTTTTGTTTCAGGCATGATGAATATTACCCACAATAGCTGAAGCACCATCATAAAAGCAAAGAAAGCAAAGATGGGCGCCGGCCCGATTTTTACAGCCAATATCGGAAACAAAGTAGTAATGATTGCCGCCATGATCCAATGAGTAGATGCACCAAGCGATTGTCCGTAAGCACGCACACTATTTGGAAATACTTCTGAAATCAATACCCAAATAACAGCGCCCTGGCCGATAGCATGAGAGGCAATAAATAAAAAAAGAAGCAATGGAACCATCATGCCCCCGACATGATTCAGATAAAAAGCTGCTGCAACAGACACGAGAGAAATAATGTAGCCGATAGAGCCAATCAACATTAATATCTTTCGTCCTAATCTATCAATCAGATACAATCCCAACATGGTAAAAACGAGGTTGACTAAACCCACTCCCACGCTTTGAAGAAAAGCACCTTGTTTACTAATTCCTGCCAATTCAAAAACACGGGGAGCGAAATAGATAATTGCGTTAATGCCGGACATTTGGTTAAAAAACGCAATCATTACGGCCAAAAAAATAGGAAAATTATATTTTCTTTTAAAAAAAGCAGAAAGTTTTTCTTTGTGTTTTTCCTCACCAATGGATTTACGAAGCGCTTCAATCGCTTCATCAACCCCCACAGGATCACTTACTGATAATATTTTTCGGGCGGTATTATAATC
>DATILZ010000432.1:0-3310 GCA_035475995.1 Hanamia sp.
TCAATGGGCGCTGATATTGCAGATATCAACAATGATGGCTATCCGGAAATATTTACAACAGACATGCTTCCTGAAAATGATTATCGGTTAAAGACAATGGGATCTTTTGATAACGTTGACCTTTTCAACAGCAAAATAAAATCAGGTTTCTCAT
The DNA here is from genome assembly GCA_035475995.1 of Hanamia sp. Taxonomy (GTDB): domain Bacteria; phylum Bacteroidota; class Bacteroidia; order Chitinophagales; family Chitinophagaceae; genus Ginsengibacter. The sequence goes on from DATILZ010000432.1 coordinate 155, forward strand.
ATCAATATGTGAAAAATTGTTTGCAGTTAAATAACAAAAACGGAAAATTTATTGACATCGGAAATTTCAGCGGCGTGTCCGCGACAGACTGGAGTTGGGGTGCATTAATGTTTGATGCAGACAATGATGGATACAATGATATCTATGTTTGCAATGGCATCAACCGTGATGTAACCAATCTTGATTTTATGGATTTCTTTGCAAATGATGTCATTCAAAAAATGGTGCTTACCGGGAAAAAAGAAGGCGTGGATGAAGTGCTCAAAAAAATTCCGCAAACACCGATGATTAACAAAGTATTTAAAAATCTGAGAAATTTAAAATTTGCAGATATAGGAGAATCCTGGGGCTTTACACAACCATCGTATTCCAATGGCGCTGCTTATGGCGACCTCAATAATGACGGCACTTTGGACCTTATCGTGAATAATGAAAACGGGCCCGCTTTTGTTTATAAAAACAATTCGCGTGAAATTAATAAAAACAATTTTATCGGAATATTTTTGAAAGGATTGGAAAAAAATACTTTTGCTATTGGAAGCATTATTAAAGTATATGCAGACAATGAAATTCTCACCCGCGAAGTAATCCCCAGCCGCGGTTTTCAATCTTCTGTAGATTATAAACAAATCATTGGTTTAGGAAAAAACAAAAAAATAGATTCGATGATTATCATGTGGCCTGACCGCACTTACTCAAAATATGATCATCCACCGATAGATACCGTATTGGTAATTCAACAACCTTTGAATAATACATTGTATCATGATACACTCAGTAAACCAATAAATAACACGATTTTTGATTCTGTAAAAAACAATTTTGAAAAGCACCAGGAAGATGATAACATTGATTTTTATTATGAAAGAAACATTCCTGAAATGCTTTCAAGAGAAGGCCCCAAAGCTGCGGTGGGCGATGTAAATGGCGATGGGCTTTATGATATTTATATTGCTGGTACAAAAGGCCATCCCGGCCAATTATACCTTCAGACAAAAACAGGAGATTTTATAAAAAAGAAAGAACCGGTTTTTGATCAATATGCAGATTTTGAAGATGACGCGGTTTTATTTTTTGATGCCGATAATGATGGTGATTTGGATTTGTATGTTGGCCCGGGAGGTAATGCAAACCAGACTTTCAGCCGGCAAATGCAAAGCCGATTATATAAAAATGATGGCACAGGAAACTTCACTATTGATGTAAATGCTTTTCCTGCAAACGGCATGAATACAGGTGTTGCAATTGCTTACGATTTTAATCATGATGGTTATTTGGATCTTTTTGTGGGCGGAAGAAATGTACCAAGAGAATATGGGGTTTCTCCTTCAAGTTATCTTTATATCAATGATGGCAAAGGTCATTTTACTGATATTGCCAAAACAAAAAATCCGGATATTGCCAATATTGGAATGGTAACGGGCGCCGTGTGGGCGAATGTTACAGGCGATTCAACGAAAGAATTAGTTATAACGGGCGAATGGATGGCGCCACGGATATTTTCTTACAAAGGCGATCATTTTGTAGAAATAAAATCAAATCTTAATAATCTTTTTGGATTGTGGCAAACCGTTACTGCTGCTGACGTAAACGACGATGGTAAAATGGATTTTATTTTTGGAAACATTGGTGAAAACTTTTACCTGCACCCTGATTCAACAAATCCGGTGAAATTATGGATCAACGATTTTAATCAAAATGGCAGCCTTGATAAGATTCTTACTTATACCGTTGATGGAAGAGATGTTCCTGTTTTTCTGAAAAGTGATATGCAGGATGAAATTCCATCTATAAAAAAACAAAATCTGAAGCACCATGATTATGCAAAAAAATCCATTCAGGAATTATTTCCGGAAGATGTAATTAAAAAATGCACGGTAAAAACTTTTAATTATCCTTCTTCTATTGTTGCCATTAATGAGGGAAACGGAAATTTCATTATTAAAAAATTACCAGTAATGACGCAGCTTTCATCCGTGAATTCTATTCGTGCTTTAGATGTAAATGGAGATGGGAAAAACGACTTGGTTACCGGCGGAAATTTATTCACGTTCCTTCCCCAATTCGAAAGATTGGATGAAAGTTTTGGCGATGTTTTATTAAACGATGGAAAAGGGAATTTCAAATGGGTAGAACAAAAGAAAACGGGATTAGATGTAGAAGGTATGATCAGAGATATTGTAACAATTCCACAAAAAGACGGGACATATATTTTATTCCTCCGAAACAATGATTATCCGGATTCATATATTTTGAAAAATAAAAAAAAGACTGTTGTAAAAAACCGCGTATCCAAATAAATATGAAGCACCGTAATCCTTTTTATTACTGCATGCGATGGCAATATTCAATCGCGGCTTTAAAGATTTTTATTCTTCGTTTGTGGACGGTGAAGACACCGTCCATGGCGGCCCGCACTTGGAAATATTCTTTGGCTTTTAAAACTTTTATTCGAAAACTGTGGACGGTGAAGACACCGTCCACGGCTGCCGGCTCCTGGAAATATTCTTTGGCTTTTAAAGTTTTTATTCCAATAATCGTATTTTTTTCTGCCTGTAAATCGAAGACAAATATTCCGCCCGTTTTTGAATTAATGAACGATTCAAAGACAGGATTGCATTTTGAAAATAAATTAACACCAACGCAGCAATTCAATATTTTTAAGTATCTCTATTTTTATAACGGCGCAGGCATCGGTGCCGGTGATTTTAATAATGATGGAAAAATAGATTTATTTTTTGCTTCAAACCAGGGACAAAATAAATTGTATCTAAACAAAGGAAATTTACAATTTCAGGATGTTACGGATGAAGCAAAAATTCCAAATGACGGCGGGTGGTCAACCGGAGTTTCTGTTGTGGATATCAACAATGACGGCCTGCTCGATATTTATATTTGCGGTGTTGGAAATTATGAAACTTTACATAGTCATAATGAGTTGCTCATTTGCCAGGGAATAGATAAAAATGGTGTTCCATATTATAAAGATGAAGCGCATGGATATGGTTTGGATTTTTCCGGATTTAGTACGCAGGCAGTATTTTTTGACTACGATGGCGATGGCGATTTGGATATGTACCTGGTAAATCATACCGTTCATCAGAATGGAACTTTTGGTATCAGGGAGAAATTATTGGCTACAAAAAACCCATTTTC
>DATILZ010000433.1:0-1617 GCA_035475995.1 Hanamia sp.
TATTATAAACGAAATTGGATTTATAGATACTACTTTTAAATCACCCGCTAAATAAATAACCAATATCGTTAAACTTTGGAGTATAACACCGATAAGAATTCCCAGCGATAGATGTTTTCCGATAGCTTTCAATGAAATTTCTTCAATGGCTCTCTTTTCAATGAATTTAAAAAAAATAGTGTAACTGCCGATGGCAAGGAGGGAAACAATAATTCCTTTAATCAGGTTTCTATAATCTTTATTAAAAGGCGTTAATTTAAGAATTCTTCCTGCTATCTCTTGCCCGATTATCACTGCACCGAAACAAACCAGAAGACCCAGCAATATTCTTACAAATGGATTGCGCAATAATTTGTGTTTAATGGTTTTCTGGTTCATTATGATGACTGTTAAGTTGGTTAGTTAGATTAATTTAGATACTCAAAATCAGTTATCCTTTTTTGTCAAACGACTGCTTCCGGGATAGCCTGGATAGAACCAAACTAATATTTAGCATACGATTATATCGTTGAACATCTTTAGAAATACTTACCAAACCATTGCCATATCGAACATCCAGTGTAAGAACAGATTTCTTCATATTGAAATTATATCCTGCACCTGCCTGAAATCCAAGATCCCATCGTTTGAAATTGCTTGTGTTGCCAAAAGTCACTTTTGTTGAGGTTTCCTGTATTGTTCCTTTGCCTTCAATTTTCATGCGACCGCCCACTGTGTAAGCCGCATACGGACCTGCATTCAGATATAAATTATTGCAGTGGAGACGAGCCAGAACCGGCATCTCCAAACTGGAAAGCCGCAAAGTTGATTTGTTTACTGTGAGCGGATTATTATCTTTTAAACTTCCCCCTTTTACTGCGAAATAGAGTTCAGGAACTACAGAAAACATAGGAGTTATTCCTGACTGGTAGGATAGCCCGGCCTGTAACCCTTTATAGTTCTTTTTATAGGGTTGCAGTTCGCTGTTTGAATTTCCGTAATTAAAGTTTGTTGTCAGTGAATTAAGAGAAATACCAAACTTATTCGTTTGCGAGAAAGAAGTGAAAGATAGTAATGAAAATACCAATGTTACTGCCAATGATATTTTACGAATCCTGAATGAATGTGTCATTTTGTTTTTTTTAAATTGTGAATTTTTATAAAGCAAAATTACTATGGTTAGCAGGCTCAATGGTAGGACGAAACAGCAGTTTGGTGGTACTTATTTAAAGTTTTGTTTAACAGGAAATATGAATAAAAAGTGATTTTGCAAGAACACAAGGATTACATTTTATTGGGTAATAAAAAAATTGCGTGGAGCACCATCCCTATGTATAAAAGTATTTTTACCGGTTAGTTATAATGACCCGCCAATGTTCAGTTTTGCACTTTAAGGATGACTGGAAGTAAGTATGCGATTGAATTTTAATTATCAATCCTGTCACCTATTTTAGAATTGAGTCCCTTATAAAAAACAAGCCTATAGGTATTATCCAAATTGGCCCGGAATTTAATCCTGATATCTTCGTCTTTTACAAAGAAGGAATTTTCTTTATCGGCAACAATTTCAAATTTCGGCTCATTTTGAATTTGAGCAAATAAATGATCTCCTGATCTCATTATTTTTATATGATAACC
>DATILZ010000434.1:0-10601 GCA_035475995.1 Hanamia sp.
ATTTATAGAATTAAGCGTTTAAGTCGTAAAGGGCAAATCCCTAAATATTCCGGTCAGTGTATCTCCGCCGGTCATAATCAACTCATTCAGGCAACAAATTCCGGCTTCATAATCGTTCTCCATCATCCGGCTAAGGCAGCCGAGTCGACGAAGGACGATAATGAATGCAAAGACGCATCATAAATATTATCCGAAATCTTTTTCTTCCTGTAAAAGGTGTAAAAGAATTTTAATAATACTTCTAAAGTATTCTTTAAGCCTTCTTACTTCCACCCTAAAGTATAGATACAGTATAGCTACAGTATTCATCCTTCGCTGTAAAGGTATAGATACAGCATTCATCCTTCGCTCCAAAGGTATGGATCCTGTATTGGTAAGGCATACGAAGGGTATGATTACAGTATGCGTGAAGCGTATAAGAGCAAGTAGAAGAAAAATGGCACTTCTTCTGGTAATTCCTTTTTTTATTCCACCTCGAGTGCCTTTTGCATCAGATTATTGTAACAAGGCACGATCCTTCAACCATTGACCGTTGCAATCTTCTCTATAGAAACGGTGCCCAGCCCATAATCAAGTCAGTCAGTTAACAAATTGAGATTCGCTTAATTAACAGCATCACGATTTAAGCGACTAATTCTATTAATTTATTTTAACAATCAACTATTCAACATCAGCGGCATCACCAGCATCAGCAATTCTTCATTTTCTGCCTGTTCTGTTGGTTTAAGAATTCCGGCTTTTGTAGGTGTGCTTAGTTCAATAACCACGTCATTTGTATCTGCAGCGCTGAGCATTTCAATCAGAAATCTTGCGTTAAAAGCAATTTGTAAATCTTCGCCGTCATATTGGCAACTCATTCTTTCATTTCCCTCAAAACTGAAATCCACATCCTGCGCTGAAAGCTGTAACTCACTCCCCGTGATAGATAGCGCTACCTGGTTGGTGCTTTTATTACTGAACACATTGATGCGGCGCAATGCATTTTGAAAGTCATTTTTATTTACAATCAGCTTATATGGATTATCTGCAGGAATCACCACTTTATAATCGGGAAACCTTGCATCAATCAAACGGCAAACCAATTCAGTTCCATCCTGTTTTACAAAAAGGTGTTTGTTGCTGTAAGAAATTGTAAGTTCCGCATCTGTATTTGGCAATACATTTTTTAATAAATTCAAAGGCTTTTTTGGAACGACAAATGTGGCAGTTTCAGGTGAAGAAACATCGGTGCGCGTAAACCGAACAAGACGGTGTGCATCCGTAGCGACTGTGGTAATTCCTTTTGGTGTAAGTTCAAAGAAAATGCCGGTCATGGCAGGGCGAAGCTCATCCGAACTGGTTGCAAAAATACATTTGTTGATGGCAGTAACCAATGCTGAAGAAGGCATTGTAAAAGAATTGGAGTTTTCCGCTTCGGGTTCTTTAGGAAAATTATCAGGGTTTTCGCCCATCACTTTATACTTTCCGTTATCGCTGGTAATTTCTACTGCATAATTTTTATCAATATTAAAAGTAAGTGGTTGCTCAGGAATATTTTTAAGAGAATCCTGCAGGATTTTTGCAGGAATACAAACCTTTCCGTTTTCTTTAGCCTCAATTTCCATTTGAATTTTCATCACAGTTTCCAAATCTGTTGCTACGATTGTCAGCGTATTTCCTTCTATTTCAAAAAGAAAATCTTCAAGAATCGGCAAAACCGTATTGCCACTGATAACCCCGCTTATTTGTTGAACGTGTTTTAGTAATTGCGTTGAGGAAACGATGAACTTCATATAAAATGTTTAGCGTCAAAGATAAAAGATTCAGATTAATGAAAAGAAATAAAATCTGCAGGAATTTTAAAGAAGCAATAGAAAAACAAAATGCTTTTCATGCAATAATTTACTAATCATTTTTTTCTTTTTGCCTTTCTTTTTTATAAAGGAAAAAATTAGCAACTGTAAAAAGAAGCCAGAAGAAAAGCAATATACATTTAATGATGATTTGCGAACGGTCATTTTCTTCAAATGCATTTATAAACAAATAAATTCCAATCAGAATCAATGCGATTCCGACTAAAGTGATAAGTAAATAAAGCTGGCTCTTTTTCAACCGTTGTAATTTTATATTTTTTTGAAATCATTTGGGCTTATCAATTTCTTCCGTTTTCTGTTTTTGAAAACGAATAAAAGCTACAAATGCAAAGATGATAAATGCGATGAGCATTATCCATTTTAAAATAAGACCTGAAGGATTGCTTTTTTTATACTCCATTATTAAATTGACAGCAGAAAGCAAAACGAAAATACAACCCATGATTACACTTCTTTTTGTGGCTTTTTTCATCCGGCTAAATTATAATAAAAGAAGGGTTGGTAGATTTAAAAGTATTTCAAATCATAATCCTAATTTTGTAGCGTAATTTCAAACACTCTAACCTCCTAAACTTTTCTAAACACTCTAAACCCTTCTAAACAATTTATATGGAAATAAAAAGCAATAGAATTGCCTTGCTGGTTGATGGCGATAATGCTCAATCAAAAATGATGGACCTTGTGTTGGAAGAAGCTTCCAAATATGGAAAAGTAACCATCAGAAGGGTTTATGGCGATTGGACCACCCAACATATGAATCACTGGAAAAGCCAGTTGAATGAAATGGCCTTTAACCCGATTCAAAAGTTTTCTTATACCACCGGAAAAAATTCCACGGACAGCGCTTTGATTATTGATGCAATGGATATTTTACACGCCGGTTTGGTAGATGGTTTTTGCATTGTTTCCAGCGACAGCGATTATACCGGATTAGCAAAAAGAATTCGCGAAGCGGGAATTTTTGTAATGGGAATCGGCGAACAAAAAACACCGGCGGCATTTGTAAAATCATGCGAAATTTTTACCTATATAGAAAACCTGGAACCAAAAGCTGAAGTTGCTGAAAAGAAAGAGACGGAAAAAACGAAAAAGGGAAAATCTACTATGAGCATGAAACTCATAAACAAAGCGTATGATATGAGTATTAATGAAAGCAATGAAGCATACATTTCCAATCTTGGAATTAATCTTCGCAAACTGGACCCCAGCTTTGATGTGCGCACTTATGGTTGTAAAACATTGACGCAATTTTTTTCAAAACTTCCCGGATTTGTTGTGGTTGATAATGTGATCAATGGCTTGAATAATCCGTTGATAAAAAAGAAATAGAAATTCCGGGTATTTGTTTGTTCGTTGGCATCACTTCTTTTCCGGAACCGGCGCATTATCTTTCCAGTTCCACAAGTACCTGGAAGCGTAGGTGCGGTAAGGACTCCATTTCAAAGAAATTTTTTCTATTTTTTTCAACAGAATTTTTTTATCGGTTTCTTTCAGGTTATACAATTTAATAACGCCTTGTTTTAATCCCAAATCGTCTAAAGCGAACACATCTTCCCTTCCAAGAGTAAACATTAAAATCATTTCTACTGTCCATTTTCCCACGCCTTTTATTTGTGTAAGCAAATCAATTACTTCTTCATTGCTTAACGTATGTAAATACGCGTCTGTGATTTTATTTTCAATAAAAAACCGGCAAACATTATGCACATAAGAAGCTTTTGCATTTGAAAATCCAATACTCCGGAAGGTTTCAGGCGGAGTTTCTAAAATTTGTTTCGGAGTTGGCTCTTTGCCATTATAAAGTGCCAGAAACCTTGCGTACAGAACTTTTGCAACCGTTGTACTTAATTGCTGACTGAGAATCGAAGAGCACAAACGCAGATAAATTTTATTTCTTTTTTCTAAAATAAATGGTTCTTGCGTTTCAATGATTTTTTTTAATTTTTTATCTTTTGATAAATGTGAAATATGTTGCATAAAAATTTTAAGTATAGAAAATTTATTCTTTCTTGAAGCCAACAGGTTTTACTGCTTCTTCTTCAGGATGCATTGGCGTCATTGGCATTGCATTGAATTCATTGCGGTAAATTTTTACCAATAAAATAAAATAACTGATAAGCAATGGCCCAAAAACAAGTCCCAGAAAACCAAACATACTGACGCCCACAATTATTCCAAAGATAGTAATGAGCGGATGAACATTTCCAATTTTACGTAGTAACGTAATACGCGCCACATAATCTATATTGGTAAGAATGGCGAGCGAATAAATTCCTAAACCTATTCCCTGCCACGTATACCCGGAAGCAAGCAGATAAACAGTGAGTGGCACCCAAATGATTCCCGTTCCCACAATCGGAACTAACGATGCAACACCGGTAAGAAATCCCCAGACGCCCACTTCGTTTATTCCAAAAATAAAATAACCAAGCGTGCCTGCAAGCCCCTGAATGAAAGCCAGCAAAGGGATCCCAATTCCATTGGCCCTGATCATCATGTGAGTTTCTTCGCTTAGAATTTCACGGTTTTTATTTTTTAATGGAATAAAATCATTTATATATTCTTCCATTTTACGTCCATGAATGAGCATGTAATACAAAACGAAAAACATTAAAAGCAGGTTGGTAACAAAATTGGCAGTACCTGTCAATAACAAGGGAAGTTTTCCGGCGATATTTTTAGTGGCGTTTTGAAGATTTTCAACATTTGCCAGCTCTATTCCGGTTGCACTCTGGATTTTTGCAGAAAAACTTTTTACTGCTACCATTAGCTGAACCGGATTGTTGAAAACCGCTACCACCTTTGGTAACAGCATCACTACAGCCAGGTAAACCGGCAAAGCGATAATAATTGTGTAGCCAAGAATATATAACAACGCCGTCCATTGGCAACGCCATTTTCTTTGCTCCGTCAGGTAGAAATAGGATTTTTTACTAAGAATATATAAAGTGATGGAACCAAGCACCCCGGGTAAAAAAATGTAAAAATGCCGGATAATTAATATCGCAATGAGCACCACAACTGCCAGTAATATAATCTGCCGGAGATGATTGTTGAAATTGTTCATCCTCAAATTTATAAATTTAGTTCTTAAAGAAACGAAAATGGTAAATTCTGTTTTTAAAGACCTTATCCCTCAGTCGCTTTTAATTTTTTTTGGGAAAATGATTGGCATTCTGTTCCAACTTGCTTTTTGCAACGCTTTGTTTAGCTTTAAAGCACAAAGAGGAAAGATAAAACCGGCTCACTTTGAAACCAAAGGAAAAGAAAGCTTCTGTCGGTGGCAGTTTGTGGAAAAAAAGGAAATGGCGTTATTTGTTGGTTTACTGCAATGCAACAATAAATCATAAATTTGCGCGGCTTTAAAAATCAAATGTAATACATGCAAAAAATCATTTTAATTACCGGCGGCGCGGGTTTTATCGGATCTCATCTTACAAGATTGTTTGTAAATAAATATCCAGATTATACAATTGTCAACCTTGACAAACTTACTTATGCAGGCAATCTTGAAAACTTAAAAGATATTGAAAACAAACCCAATTACACTTTTGTAAAAGGTGATATTGAAGATATGACTTTGGTAAAAAGTCTTTTTGAAAAATATCATTTCACAGGAGTTCTTCATTGCGCAGCCGAAAGCCATGTGGACCGCTCTATCTCTGATCCTTTGGCATTTGTAAAAACAAATGTTTTGGGAACTGTTTCTTTATTGCAGGTAGCCAAAGAAGCATGGAAAAATAAATATGAAGGAAAACTATTTTACCATATTTCTACCGATGAAGTATATGGAAGCTTGGGCGAAGAAGGTTTTTTTACAGAAGAAACAAAATACGATCCGCGAAGTCCGTATTCCGCTTCCAAGGCGTCTTCTGATCACTTTGTAAGAGCGTATTATCATACGTATAATCTGCCGGTAATTATTTCCAATTGTTCGAATAATTATGGCCCTTTCCATTTTCCTGAAAAACTAATTCCACTCGCCATTCACAATATTATCAATAACAAACCAATTCCCGTTTATGGAAAAGGAGAGAATGTTCGTGACTGGCTTTTTGTAGAAGATCATGTTCGTGCTATTGATACCATTTTTCATAGTGGAAAAACCGGTGAAACATACAATATCGGCGGCCACAACGAATGGAAAAATATTGATATCATTACAGAATTATGCAGGCAGATGGATGAAAAATTAGGAAGAGAAAAAGGGGCTTCTGAAAAACTGATAACCTTTGTAAAAGATAGAGCCGGCCATGATTTGCGCTATGCAATTGATGCTACAAAATTGAAAAATGAATTAGGCTGGAAACCATCTTTGCAATTTGAAGAAGGATTATCAAAAACGATAGATTGGTATTTAAATAATAGCGAATGGCTGAATGAAGTAACGAGTGGAAATTATCAGAATTATTACCAGGAACAATACGAAAAAAGATAAACAATGAAGGGAATTATTTTAGCAGGCGGATCTGGAACCAGATTGTATCCCATCACTATGGGCATCAGCAAACAATTAATGCCGATTTATGATAAGCCAATGATCTATTATCCCTTGTCAACTTTAATGCTGGCGGGAATAAGGGAAATTTTAATCATTACCACTCCTGAAGATCAGCAACAATTCAAACGGTTATTAGGCGATGGAAGCCAATGGGGTTGTGAGTTACATTATGAGATCCAGGAAAAGCCAAATGGACTTGCGCAAGCTTTTGTAATCGGAGAAAAATTTATCGGAAATGAGGCTGTAGCCCTGGTTTTGGGAGATAATATTTTTTACGGAAGCAGATTTTCACATTTATTACAACAATCCGCAAATCCTGATGGCGCTGTGATTTTTGCTTATCCCGTTAGCGATCCTGAAAGATATGGTGTGGTTCAGTTTGATAAAAATAATATTGCTATCAGCATTGAAGAAAAGCCAAAATCTCCAAAGTCAAATTATGCCGTTCCGGGATTATATTTTTATGATAATTCTGTAGTGGAAATTGCAAAAAATATTGCTCCATCCCCAAGAGGGGAATATGAAATTACAGATGTAAACCGGAAATATTTAGAAGATAAAAAATTGAAAGTTGCTGTCTTGGACCGAGGTTTTGCATGGCTGGATACCGGCACTTTTGAATCGTTGCATGATGCAACCGAATTTGTAAGAGTGATTGAAAAACGCCAGGGATTTAAGATCGGGTGTCTTGAAGAAATTGCATACAGAATGCATTTTATTGAAAAAGAACAATTAATGAATCTTGCCAAAAAGTTTGAAAAAAGCGGGTATGGTGAATATCTTAAAAACATTGAAAAATAAAATCAGTTTATGAGTTATTATGTTCATCCTTCTTCCATTATAGATGAAAATTGCACAATTGGAGATGACACGAAAATTTGGCATTTCAGTCATGTGATGTCAGGCGCTGTGATTGGAGATAACTGCAACTTAGGCCAAAATGTAGTCGTTTCTCCAAAGGTCGTTTTGGGAAATAACGTGCGGGTTCAAAATAATGTAAGTATTTATGAAGGCGTAATTTGTGAAGACGATGTTTTCCTTGGCCCCAGCATGGTTTTAACGAATGTGATCAATCCGCGAAGCGCAGTAAGCCGTAAGGATCAATACAAAAAAACGCTGATCAAAAAAGGCGCAAGCATTGGTGCCAATGCAACAATTGTTTGTGGAAATACGATTGGCGAGTTTGCATTTATTGGAGCTGGTGCTGTTGTTACCAAAGACGTTCCTGCTTTTGCATTAATTGTTGGCAACCCGGGAAGACAAAAAGGCTGGATGAGCGAATATGGTCATAAATTAATTTTTAACTCTGAAAATATTGCGGTTTGTCCTGAAAGCAAACAGGAATATTTATTGGAAAATAATGTTGTAAAAAGAATAAAATAGCTGATGAAAAATTTTGCTTTGATCGGCGCTGCCGGATATATTGCCCCACGCCATATGAAAGCCATTAAAGATACAGGAAATAGACTGATCGCGGCTTTGGACAAAAATGATTCTGTAGGAATTTTGGACAGCTATTTTCCGGAGGCAGATTTTTTTACAGAATTTGAACGCTTTGACAGGCATATTGAAAAACAAAAACGTAAAGGAATAAAAACAGATTTTGTTACTGTTTGCAGCCCAAATTATTTGCACGATTCGCATATCCGTTTTGGGTTGCGTGTTGGGGCAAATGTAATATGTGAAAAACCTGTTGTTTTAAATCCGTGGAATATTGATGCGCTTGCGGAAATTGAAAAAGAAACCGGAAATAAAATATTTACCATTTTACAATTGAGATTGCATCCCGCGATTATTGCTTTAAAAGAAAAAATTGCCGCAGAGCGCACGGGCAAAAAGCACCAGGTAGATCTGGATTACATTACCAGTCGCGGTCATTGGTACTATGCAAGCTGGAAAGGCGACATTCAAAAAAGCGGGGGAATCGCTACCAATATCGGTGTTCATTTTTTTGATATGCTGATGTGGATTTTTGGTCCCGTTAAAGAAAATATTGTGACAGAACATTCTGCCTCTACAGCTTCCGGCATTTTAGAATTGGAAAAAGCTACGGTGAATTGGCGTTTAAGCATAGATGCAAATACGCTTCCAGATGAAATAAAGGCAGCAGGAAAACGAACTTACAGAACTTTAAATATTGATGGCGAATCTTTTGAATTCAGCGACGGTTTTACAGAGCTTCATACTAAATCTTATGAAAATATTCTGGCAGGAAAGGGTTTCCCATTAATGGAAACAAGACGGTCCATAGAATTGGTTCATCAAATAAGAAATTATAAGAAATAAAACTCGTCCTGTTTTTTATTTTAAATCGATTTCATATCAGTAAATGAAGAAATAAGCCAGTTTTCAAATTATTTATTAAACGCTTTCCTTTAAAATCCATTGCAAGACAGTTGGTCGATCTTAACGATTTTCTGCCAGCAAAGGCACTTGCATAAAAAAATTTTTTAAAAAGGACTTGCTGCGATTAAACTTCTGCCCGGACTTTTGGTCTATCATTTTTTGCAAAAAAATCTTACTCTTTTCTTCAACAGATTAATATGTCAATATCTAATCAATTAAAAAATCAGCACCTGCTTTGGCGCGCTGCTTTCGGCCCGATGGCAGAGAATGTAAATGAACTGAGTGATGTTTCTCAGAAAGCGATGTATAAAGTTTTAGAAAAAACATCTTTCCAAAAAGCGGATGAAATTAATGTAGCTACCCACGCTTTTGATGGATTAATTAAAGGTGTGCAGGATCTTGGACAAATGCAAAAACTAACACCCGACCAAAAAAAACAATTGCGCAAACAATCTGTCGAAGATCTCAAAAATCTGAATCTGAGCTGGCTCAATCAGATGATAAACAGCGAAGCACAATTGCGTGAAAAGATGAGTTTATTCTGGCATGGCCATTTCGCCTGCAGAGTGATAAATATTTATTTTCAACAGCAACTTTTAAATGTAATCCGCCAAAATGCTTTTGGAAATTTTGGCGACCTGCTTCGGGAAGTAAGCAAGTCGCCTGCAATGCTTTCTTTTCTCAATAATCAACAAAACAGAAAGCAACATCCCAATGAGAACTTTGCCCGTGAGGTAATGGAATTATTTACAATGGGAAGAGGTCATTATACCGAAACTGATATACGGGAAGCTGCGAGAGCTTATACTGGCTGGGGTTTCAATGTAAAAGGTGAATTTGTGAACCGGCCATTTTTGCACGACAACGGGAGTAAAACTTTTCTAGGTAAAACCGGAAATTTTGATGGCGATGATATCATTGATATTATTTTGGAACAAAAAGCAACAGCAAAATTTATCACAGCGAAAATTTATAAATATTTTGTAAATGATGAAGTGGACAATGAAAAAGTAGAAAAATTAGCTGGCAAATTTTACAGAGACAATTATAATTTGCGAAATCTGATGAATGAGATTTTTTTGAGCGAATGGTTCTATGAGGAAAAAAATATTGGAACACGAATAAAATCCCCGGTAGAATTACTGGTGGGCATCAGAAGATTAATACCAATGGAATTGGAAAAACCGGAAGCGCAATTATTGTTTCAAAGAGTGCTGGGGCAGGTTTTGTTTTATCCTCCAAATGTTGCAGGTTGGCCGGGAGGAAAAAACTGGATAGATAGTAGTGCATTAATGTTTAGGATGAGGCTGCCACAGATTGTGACGAATGCAGAAGAATTTTTAATAACTCCTAAAGATGATGATGATGTAATGATGGGAAAAGAAGGGGTGGATACAAGTTCAAAAACAAAGCAGTTACAGGTAAATGTGGACTGGAATTCAGTGGTAAAAGTATTTGATCAGACATCCAGGGAGAATCTTTTTCAAATGATAAATGAGATCGTACTTCAAACAAAAAGTTCCATTAATCCAAATGTTTTAAAAAGATATGTAGATAGCACATCGAGAGAAGGTTTTATAAAATCAACGATAATAGAATTGATGAGTACGCCGGAATATCAGTTGTGTTGAGCGCCGATGTCTGATGTACGATGTTTTCAGTAAACGAATAAATAACTTGTTTTATGCTTTTCAAACGCAAAGAATTCTTACAGATCGGAACCCTGGCTTCAGCATCGCTGATGATGCCGAAATTTCTAAAAGCTTTCGAAAAAAAAGCTGCGGTTCCGGCGGGAAATAAAGTAATGGTTGTGTTGCAATTCAGCGGTGGCAATGATGGATTGAATACCGTGATTCCTGTCAGGAACGATATTTATTATAAGTTAAGGCCAAAATTAGGTA
>DATILZ010000435.1:0-7173 GCA_035475995.1 Hanamia sp.
ACCATGTGCCGGTATTATTGAAAGAAGTGATTGATGGTTTGAAAATAGTTCCATCAGGTACTTATGTTGATTGCACTTTTGGTGGCGGCGGACACAGCAAAAAAATTCTTGAAAAATTAAATCCGGAAGGAAAATTAATCGTTTTTGACCAGGATGAAGATGCCCGAAAAAACGTACCGGGTGATGAACGTGTAATTTTTGTACCACATAATTTCCGCCATCTTCAGCGCTTTCTTCGTTTTTACAAAATCACAAAAGTAAATGGCATCCTTGCTGATCTTGGAGTTTCCAGCCATCAGTTTAATGAAGCAGAGAGAGGTTTTTCTACAAGGTTTAATGCGGCGCTCGATATGCGTATGAATCAAAATGAAAAGATAACTGCCGCAGATATTATCAAAAATTATTCTGAAGAACAACTTCATAAAATATTTGAAAAATACGGTGAGGTTACCAATTCAAAAACATTGGCGAAAACGATAACAGAACTGAGAAGATCGCAATCATTAAATACCATTCAGGAATTTAAAAGTGCGGTTTATCCAATTGTAAAAGGAAATCCTGAGAAATATTTTGCACAGGTTTTCCAGGCATTAAGAATACAAGTGAATGATGAATTGAATGTGCTGAAAGAACTGCTTGTTCAAAGCGTAGAAGTATTGGAAGAGGGTGGAAGAATTGCCGTAATTACATTTCATTCTTTGGAAGATAGAATTGTAAAGAATTTTTTTAAAAATGGAAATTTTGAAGAAGAGCAGGAGCAGGATTTATTTGGAAATAAAACGAAAAACGAATTGAAGGTTATTACTAAAAAACCAATTGTTCCTTCAACGGAAGAATTGAAAATAAATCCAAGATCACGGAGTTCAAAATTGCGGATAGCTGAAAAAATAAAAGTTTCAAAGTAAAAATAAGGTTTACGATTATTTGTTTGTTTACTAAGCAAAAAAATGGCAGAAGAAAAAAACATACGGGAAGATCATAAAACAAAAAAACATGAAAAAAAACATCGTCGAAACCTGATGTATAACAAGTGGATTGTAAAAAATATTCCTTTTTATTTTTTTATATCCGCTATCGCAATTATATATATAGCGAACGGGCATTATGCTGATAAAACGATGCGCGAAATAAATGCGACTGAAAAAAACCTGAAAGAGATGGAGTACGAATTTAAAACGGTAAAACAAGAAGTGATATTCAGAAGTAAAGAAAGTGAACTGGCAAAAGCGGTAGAGCCATTGGGGCTGAAACCATTGGTAGTGCCGCCTTTGAGGATTGTGGATACTTTGGAGGAGAAGTAGTGAGTGGTGAATAGTGAGTAGTGAATTGTGAATTAGGAATTGAGAATTAAGAATTAAAGAAAAATAATTTAAAAGAACAGTAAAATAACAAATAATGGAGATTCTTATTTTACCTAAAACCTAAAACCTGTTGGATATAAAAAAAGACATATTATGGCGTGTGCATCTCAGCTTTCTCGTAATGATCTTACTGGGAGTAGTTGTGCTTGGCCGTGCTATTTATATCCAGAGAGTACAAGGTGATTATTGGAAAAGCATGGCGAACAAACAACATTTAAAATATTTTGATATTGACGCGGAACGCGGAAGCATTTATAGCGAAGATGGAAATATGCTCAGCACTTCTATTCCCGTGTTTGATATTTATGTTGATTTCGGGGCCGATGGCCTTCGTGATAAAGATGGAAAAAGATTTTATAAAAATCTGGATTCATTAAGTATTTGTTTAGCCGGTTTGTTTAAAGATGCCAATGCTGCTTCTTACAAAAAGTTATTGCTGACTCAATATAAAAAGAGAGCAAGATATTTTGCTTTAAAAAAGAAAATTTCCTTTTCAGATTACCAGGAGCTGAGAGATTTTCCTTTGGTAAGAGAAGGCCGGAATAAAAGTGGATTTATAATAGATGTAAGAGATAATCGTGTAAATCCTTATGTGCTTCTTGCCAATCGTACTATTGGCCTCTCACGCGGCGATACGAGCAAAAATGTGGGACTTGAAAGATCTTACGACAGTGTATTGAAAGGACAGACTGGGCAGCGTTTGATGCGATATATGGCAGGCGCTTATGTGCCTGTTGATGGTGGCGAAATAGCGCCGGAGAATGGGAAAGATGTAGTAACAACTATTGATACATACATACAGGATGTGGCAGAAAATGCTTTGCTGAAAATGATGGAACAAAACAGTTCGATCCATGGAAGCTGCATTGTAATGGAAGTAAAAACAGGCAAGATAAAAGCAGTGGCAAACCTTGGTAAAAGGCCAGATGGAAGTTATTGGGAGGATTATAATTATGGATTGGGAATGCGAACAGAGCCCGGATCGGTTTTTAAATTGGCTACTTTGATTTCTCTTCTAAAGGATAAATATGTAGATACCGGAACAATCGTGGATTGTGAAGGCGGGCGTAAAAGTTTTTATGGTTTACGGATTACTGATTCACATTTGGGGACCGGAAAAATTACGGTGAAAGAAGCATTTGCAATCTCATCAAACGTAGCATTTGCAAAGCTTGCGGATGAATATTATCACAATCAGCCTTCAAAATTTTATAATCATTTACATGATTTAAAACTGGATACTTCTTCCGGTATTGATATTGTAGGCGCAGCAAAACCTTACATCAAAAAACCATCCAGTAAATATTGGGGAAAGACAACCATTCCTTTTATGGCGCATGGCTATGAAGAATTGGAAACGCCATTGAACCTGCTGATGGTTTATAATGCAGTGGCCAATAATGGAACCATGATGAAGCCATATCTTGTAAATGCTATCAGTGAAAATGGTGAAGAAATACAGACTTTCAAACCGCATGTTTTAGTCGATAAAATTTGCGACGACGAAACGCTTGGAAAGGTAAAAGGATGTTTACTCGCTGTAGTTCAAAGTGAGCATGGAACTGCGCATGCCCTGCAAAGCAACGTGTATGAATTTGCAGGAAAAACGGGTACCGCTGTAACTGCAATGGACAATCGCGGCTATAATAAAAGTGCAAAAATTTATCAATCCGCATTTATGGGATATTTTCCTGCAAAAGATCCTGAGTACAGCATTGGGATTGTAATTCAGAACAGCAGTGAATCTAAACATGTGTATGGTGCATCAGTATCGGCTCCGGTATTTAAAGAAGTTGCTGATAAATTATATGCAATCAGAGTTGCAAATAAACCTTTTAATCCGGCGACCGTACCCCAGGACAATGATTTGTATAAATTTTTTGGAATGAAAAAAGATGTGAATAACATCTTTGACATGTTTAAATATAAACAAACAGATTCTGCTTCTACAGGCTCATGGCGTACTACAATTTTACAGGATGGAAATGCAAAATTGATCGCTGATAATATTTCCACATCCGCAAAAACGATTCCTGATGTTACCGGGATGGGCTTGAAAGACGCGGTTTATTTATTGGAAAATATGGGTTTGAAAGTTTCGGCTTCCGGAAGAGGAAAAGTAATTTATCAATCACTTGCTCAAAATACAACATTTAATAAAGGTGAACTAATAAAAATTCAACTGAATTAATGGCGTCATTGCAACAAATATTGTATAAGGTAAACATTCATTCGGTGGTAGGATCTACCGCAGTAGAAGTGGATGATTTACAGATTGATTCGCGCAAAGTGAAGCCAGGCAACTGTTTCATTGCTATAAGAGGAACAGTTTCTGATGGACATGAGTATATTCAATCATCGATCATAAAAGGCGCAGTGGCGATTGTATGCGAAACAATTCCTGAGATTATTAACGAAGATATTCATTATGTAATAGTAGATAACAGCGCCAAAGCCGCTGCAATTATGGCCCATAATTTTTATGGCCGTGTTTCGGAGAAAATAACATTGGTGGGAGTAACTGGTACCAATGGGAAAACCACAATTGCTACTTTATTATTCAAATTATTTTCATCGCTGGGATATAAATGCGGTTTGATAAGCACCGTTCAAAATCAGATTCAAAATGAAATTCTACCATCTACACATACGACGCCTGATGCCATCAGTTTGAATCAGCTTTTGGCAAAAATGTATGACGAAGATTGTTCGCATGTGTTTATGGAAGTCAGCTCTCATGCGATTCACCAGCACAGGATCGATGACTTGCAATATGCCGGTGGGATATTCAGCAACATTACGCATGATCATCTCGATTATCACAAAACCTTTGATGAATATATAAGGGTAAAAAAATCATTTTTCGATTCGCTTCCCGCTGCTTCATTTGCATTAAGTAATGCCGATGATAAACGTGGGGCGGTTATGCTTCAAAATACAAAAGCAAAAAAATATCTCTACAGTCTGAAAACACTCGCAGATTTTAAAGGAAGAATTATTGAAGATTCACTTTTGGGATTGGAATTAATGATAGATGATGTTGAAGTTCACTTTAGATTGATCGGCACTTTCAATGCATACAATTTGCTGGCAGTTTATGGGGCGGCAATTTGTTTGGGAGAAAATAAAGAAAAAGTGTTGCAGGTATTAAGCAATACAACAGGCGCTGAAGGAAGATTCGAATACCTCGTTTCATTGAAAGAAAAAGTAGTAGGAATTGTAGATTATGCACATACTCCTGATGCATTATTAAATGTGCTTGCTACGATAAAAAATCTTCGGCATGGGCAGGAAAAAATTATAACGGTAGTTGGTTGTGGCGGCAATCGCGACAAAACCAAAAGGCCTGAAATGGCAGCAGTAGCGTGTGAGTATAGTGATAAAATTATTTTCACTTCCGATAATCCGCGCAATGAAGATCCCAATGAAATAATAAAAGAAATGGAAGCAGGTGTGCCAGTTACTGCAAGAAGAAAATGCATCTCGATCACAGACAGAAAGGAAGCGATAAAAACTGCTGTAACCCTCGCTGATAAAGAGGATATTATTCTGATCGCCGGAAAAGGACATGAAAAATATCAGGAGGTAAACGGGGTAAAAAAACATTTTGACGATAAAGAAGTTTTGGCTGAAATGTTTCAGTTGATGGAGAAATGAGTGGTGAATTGTGAATTGTGAACGTAAGAAAGAACTTAATATAAAAATAGAATTTAAAATGCTGTATCAACTTTTTGAATGGTTTGCTAAAAATGGAATAAAATTTCCCGGTAGCGGGCTGGTCCATTTTATCACTTTCAGGGTGTTGATCGCTGTATTATTATCCCTGATCATCACAATGATTTATGGGAAAAAACTGATTCGTATTTTAAAGAAAAAACAAATTGGCGAATCAGTGAGGGAACTGGGACTGGCAGGAGAAAAAATGAAAAGTGGAACTCCGACAATGGGTGGGATTATCATTCTGCTGGCTATTTTAATTCCTACTTTATTGCTTGCAGATCTCAATAAAGTTTATGTAAGACTCATGCTCCTATGTACTGTATGGCTTGGTATTATAGGATTTGTGGATGATTATTTAAAAATAAAAGCAAAAAGAATATCGAAAGAAAAGGGAATACCTTACAAAAAGACGAATGCAGATGGTCTGGCAGGAAAATTTAAAATTTTTGGCCAGGTAATTCTTGGAATTATCATTGGCGCTACACTTTATTTTAATCCGGCAGTGGTAGTAAAAAGAGAGATCATGGGATCAAAGCCACTCACCACATTTGTGCCGCAGCGTGGCGAACATAAAGTAGGCGAAGATACCATTGTCTCTGCAGGAGAAGTGCATCGTTTTGTAACTGTTAAAACACCAATCACCACCATTCCTTTTGTAAAAACACACGAGTTCAACTATGCGAAATTGTTGCCTGCAAGCTGGGAAGATTATACCTACATTTTGTATATCATCATTGTGATTTTTATTGTAACTGCCGTTTCAAATGGCGCAAATATCACAGACGGATTGGATGGGCTGGCAACGGGTGTGAGTGCAATCATTGGTTTGGGTTTGGGTGTGTTTGTGTTTGTAAGCGGTGATGTGCGTATTGCTGAATATCTGAATATTATGTACATCCCGAATTTAAGTGAACTGGCCATTTTTATTGCCGCATTTGTTGGCGCTTGTGTTGGTTTCCTGTGGTATAATGCTTATCCGGCACAGGTTTTCATGGGCGACACCGGCAGCCTTGCGCTTGGTGGCATTATTGCATCGCTGGCAATTATTGTGCGCAAAGAATTACTCATTCCTATTTTTTGTTTTGTGTTTTTAGTAGAGAATTTAAGTGTGATGATACAGGTTTCTTATTTCAAATACACAAAGAAAAAATATGGTGAAGGAAGAAGGGTTTTTTTAATGAGTCCATTACATCATCATTATCAAAAGTTAGGTTACCACGAAAGTAAGATTGCTGTGCGTTTTTGGGTGGTAACGATTTTGACAATGGTACTGGCGGTGGTTACTTTGAAATTGAGGTAGGTTTGAATTAAGAATTAATTAAAAAGTTTGTCTTTATGAAAGCCATTTTTTAAAAATTAAAAATGAAGAATTTATTGAAGAGTTTGTATTTATGAAAACGATTTTTTTTAATTAAAATGAAAAAGAAAAACAGGAATACTAAGTATTTGTGGGTTTACTGAGAAAAGATTTTGAACAATTCCAATATCTGTGAATGCTTTTCTGACCCCTTAAATTCATACTGTTGAAGAACCAATTTTTTTAATTGTTGATCCCAATTAAAAACCGCATGAAGAGAAAAATAGCCATACTTGGTGCCGGCGAAAGCGGCGTAGGTGCTGCATTGCTGGCAAAGCAAAAAGAATTTGATGTTTTTGTAAGTGATGCAGGTTTTATAAAAAAAGCTTTTAAAGATGAGCTGATTTTGAATGGAATTGATTTTGAAGAAGGAGGAAATTCAAGAGAAAAAATTTTGAATGCTTCGCTGATCATAAAAAGCCCTGGAATACCAGAGAAGAATGAAATGGTAAAAGAGATCAGGGAAAAAGGAATTGAAATTATCAGTGAAATTGAATTTGCATATTGGTATAAAGGCGATAGTAAAATCATCGGGATCACGGGTAGCAATGGAAAGACGACAACCACTGCTCTTACTTATCACATTTGCAAAGCAGGAGATTTGGATTGTGCCATGGTTGGGAATATCGGGTTTTCATTTGCAAGGCAAGTAGCTGTTGATCCGAAAAAATTATATGTGGTTGAAATAAGCTCTTTTCAATTGGATGATATAAAAGATTTCAGGCCCAATGTTGC
>DATILZ010000436.1:0-3883 GCA_035475995.1 Hanamia sp.
TTCCTTCGCACAAAAATCTCCTCAACCTTTTATAAACGGCGACCGTGTTGTGTTTGCTGGCAACAGTATAACAGAGGCAGGATTTTATGAAACCTATATCTGGTTATACTACATTACCCATTTTCCGCAGAGAAAAATTGAAGTAATGAATGGAGGTATTGGTGGCGATGTGGCAAGGCAAATTTATATCCGTTTGGATAGTGATATTCTTGCTAAAAAACCAACCGTGGTTTCCGTAAGTTTTGGTATGAATGACAGCCGCTATTTTGAGTATTGGATGCACAAAAATAAGACTGACAGCATTCGCAAATCAGCGATAGACACTTCTTACAAATGGTCTGAAAGGATTATCAATAAACTGAATAAACTTAAAGAGGTGAAGAAAATTATGCTGGCTTCGTCGCCTTATGATGCAACAGTAAAAAATGGCAAAGAACCTTTTGAAGGAAAATTTAAAACGATGGAAGGCATCGTTGCATTTCAAAAAAAAGCCGCAATAAAAAATAATTGGGCTTATGTTGATTTGTTTTATCTCATGACCGAAATGAATAAGAAAGGGCAACAAACAGATACAGCATTTACATTAACCGGGCCTGACAGAATTCATCCTGGCAATGCAGGCCATTTGGTAATGGCGTATTTATTTTTAAAAGCACAAGGTTTGGCGAATAAGCCAATCGCTGATGTTGAAATAGATGCGTCAAACAAGAAAATTATTAAGGCTGAAAATGCAACAGTCTCAGCACTTAATAAAAAAGAGAATTCTATTTCATTTAAATACCTCGCAAAGTCTTTGCCCTTTCCCATTGATTCCACTGCAAGAGTTTTTTTAAATCCTCAAAAGCAATATGAGGCTTTAAGTGTAATTCCTTTTATCAAAGAATTTGATCAGGAAATGCTTACTGTAAAAGGCCTTGAACCCAATGCAAATTATGGATTAAATATTGATGGAAAATTCATCAATACCTGTAAAGGCACAACTTTAAATAAGGGAATTAATCTGGCCTTATTGAGCAACACACCGCAATATCAACAGGCAAAACAAATAGCAGAACTGCAATTAAAAAGAAAAGATCTTGAAGACAAGATGCGTTCATTCTATTGGGTTAGTTACGATTATTTATATGATAAAGGTTGGTTTATGCACGATACACAGGCTATTACAGATTCAGTGATTGCACAGGCTAAAAAGAATCCTTTCATCAATGGTAAAAAAGATGCGTATGTTGAATTGCATCAAAGATCATCACGTGAAAAATTACAAAAGGAAATGGATGATATGACCACGCAGATGTATACACTTGCAAACCCTGTTGTGCATACAATCACAATTAGAAAAATTGATTAAAAAATATTTAGATGAGGTTAAAATCAACATTCTTTTTATTTTTTACCATATCATTTTGCATGGCAAATGCGAACATAAAACTTCCGGTATTATTTCAAAGCAATATGGTATTGCAACGCGATAAACCCTGCAATATTTGGGGAACTGGTGAAAAAAACGAAATCGTAAATATCTCATTCAATAATGCGAATTATTCTGCAAAAACGATCAACGGCAAATGGAAAATTACGTTGCCTGCCCAGTCTGCCGGTGGGCCATATCAAATTATCATCAAAGGAAAAAATACCATTGTATTAGATAATGTTTTGTTTGGTGATGTTTGGATTTGCGGCGGGCAAAGCAATATGCAATTTAGTGTAAGAGAAGCAAATCCAAAACCAGATACATCAACATTTAATAATACCAGCATCAGATTATTTACCGTTGGTATCGGAATTGATTTTGTTCCGCAAGACACTTTGAAAGGCGGCTCATGGAAAGTTGCAAATACAAGAGATGTAAATTCATTTACTGCTGTTGGCTTTTTCTTTGGCAGTTATCTCCAGCAACATTTAAATGTTCCTATTGGTTTGATAAGTGATAACCTCGGCGCAACAGCTGTTGAAGAATGGATGAGCAATGAAGCAGTGCATCAGTTTCCGCAGTTTGATAATTTTTACAATACTTATCTCGCACCGCATAAAAGCATAAAAGAAATGGATGACGATTTTGCAAAAATAAAATCATCGTGGAATAAAAATTATTATTTAAAAGATGATCCGGGCTTGGAACAACAATGGTATAAACCGGTAACAGATGTCAGTGATTGGAAAACGATGAATCAGCCTTCGCATTGGGAAAACAATGAGTTGAAAGACTACGACGGGTCTGTATGGTTCAGGAAAAGTTATGATTCTTTTCCAAGAAATTTTATAGGTGATGCAACCATTAGTTTAGGGCAGGTTGATGATTATAATATTTGTTGGGTGAATGATGTAAAAGTAGGCGAAGGTTATGGCAATCAAAATATGTACACTTATAAAATTCCCGACAGCATCATCAAACCAAAAAATAATATTGTCGTAGTGCGTGTGTTTGATGCAGGCGGCAAAGGCGGTATGTATAATATGTTCTGGTCGCCTTATTGGGCAGGCAAATGGAAATATAAAAAGGGTGTACAAATTGATGCATCAAAATTTAAAAAACCATTGGTTTCAAACGCATATATTTTTGGCACCCCTACTATTTTATACAACGCCAATATTGCACCACTTACACAATTATCCCTTAAAGGATTTATTTGGTACCAGGGCGAAGCCAATACAGGAAGAGCAGAAGAATACAAACAACTTTTTCCGGCAATGATAACAGATTGGCGCAAAAAATTTCACCAGGGTAAATTGCCATTTCTTTTTGTTCAACTTCCTAATTTAGGCAAGGAACCTGCAAAACCTGAAAACAATGATTGGGCTGAGTTGAGAGAAGCGCAGGCTGCTGCTTTAGCATTACCCAATACCGGCATGGCAGTAACAATAGATGTGGGTGAAGCAGGTAATTTGCATCCGCATAATAAATTTGCAGTTGGCAACAGACTTGGTATGACAGCGTTAAAAATTACTTATGGAGTGGATTCATTACATACAAGCCCGTTGTATAAAAACATGCATGTTGAAGGTGATCGTATTATAGTAGAATTTACTGGTAATATTATTGATAAAAAGAATAATTATATTCATGGCTTTGCTATCGCAGGTGCTGACACTGTTTTTCATTGGGCAAAAGCATATTTAAAAAATGATTCTACAGTAGTAGTATATAATTCGGATGTTAAATCTCCTGTGGCGGTAAGATATTTATGGAGCGGTAACCCTGGCGAAGTTGATTTGTATAATAAACAAAATTTGCCCGTCGCACCTTTCAGAACAGATAATTACAAAGGTATAACAGCAGGAAAAAAGTTTTCTTATACTGAATGAATTTGTTAGTAAGCTCAGCCTACCTATCTTCATCAGGAAGATTTTAAAACAATAATGTATCCCAATTTATACTACTTAGTAAAAGATCTTTTTGGAATAAACATTCCTTTCTTAAAGGCTGTAAGTTCTGTAGGCTTTTTTATAGCGCTGGCTTTTTTGCCGGGGGCATGGCTTTGGAAATATGAATTGAAACGAAAAGAAAAGAATGGCGAATTAACATACCGGACAGAGACTGTTATTGTGGGCAAAGGCGTTAACATCCAACGTGTGATGTTTCATTTTTTGTTGGGATTTATCGCAGGCTTTAAACTCATTGGTTTATTAACTAAACATACTTTTCAAAACAATACGGATTATTTTTTTTCATTACAGGGTAATTTCATTGCAGGCCTTGTTTGTGGCAGTATTTGGGCGATCATTACTTTTTACATCACTTATAAAAAGCGGTTGACTATTCCCTATAAAGAAACCGAAAAAATATATCCACATGAATATGTGCCTGAGGCAATATTAGTAGCAGCCTTTTCCGGAATAATTGGCGCCAAAGTTTTTGGTGTGCTGGAAAATTGGAATGAATTTA
>DATILZ010000437.1:0-1779 GCA_035475995.1 Hanamia sp.
TGAAAGACAAATTCGTCAATTGGAAATAGAAAGAGAAGCGATTAAAAGAGAAAAAGATGAAGGAAAATTAAAGGAACTAAATACTGAAATTTCTAATCTTTCTGTAGAGCGTGATACATTCAAAGCAAAATGGCAACAGGAAAAAGAACTGGTGGAAAAAGTGCAGAATGCAAAAGCAGAGATGGAAAATCTGAAAATGGCTGCAGAAAAAGCTGAGCGTGAAGGAGATTATGGAAAGGTGGCTGAGATACGCTATGGCAAACTGCAAAACCAGGAAAAATTAATCGCTGAGCATACCGTTGAGCTTGAAGAGATTAATGAAAAGAGATTATTAAAAGAAGAAGTAGATGCGGAAGATATTGCAGAAAGCGTTGCAAAATCAACGGGTATTCCGGTGAATAAAATGCTGCAAAGTGAAAAAGATAAATTGCTGAATCTGGAAGATGAATTGCATAAAAGAGTGGTAGGGCAGGATGAAGCGATTGAAGCCGTCGCAGATGCGGTGCGTAGGAGCAGCGCGGGTTTGCATGATCCACGCAAACCGATTGGTTCATTTATTTTCCTTGGTACAACCGGAGTTGGTAAAACAGAACTTGCAAAAGCATTAGCAGAATATTTGTTTGATGATGATAGCATGATGACTCGGATTGACATGAGTGAGTACCAGGAAAAACATTCTGTGAGCCGCCTCGTTGGTGCGCCTCCAGGATACGTTGGATATGAAGAAGGAGGTCAATTAACTGAAGCGGTGCGACGCAAACCCTACAGTGTAATTTTATTCGATGAAATTGAAAAAGCGCACCCGGATGTTTTCAATATTTTGCTGCAGGTTTTGGATGATGGAAGACTTACTGATAATAAAGGTCGTGTAGTGAATTTTAAAAATACGATCATTATTATGACCAGCAACATGGGTAGCCAGATCATACAGGCGAATTTTGAAAATGTAAATGAAAAGAATAAAGAAGAAGTTGTAGAAAATACAAAGCGGGAAGTGATGGATCTGCTGAAGCAAACCATTCGTCCTGAGTTTTTGAACCGGATAGATGAGGTAATTATGTTCCAGCCGTTGTTGTTGAAAGATATCAAAGAAATTATCAGAATCCAACTGAACGATTTGAAAGAGCAACTTGCTAAAAGCGGCGTGCTGCTTGAGTTTACAGATTATGCGCTCGATTATCTTGCTGAAAATGGTTTTGATCCGCAATTTGGCGCAAGGCCTTTGAAAAGATTGATTCAGAAACAAATCGTAAATCAGTTGAGTAAAAAACTTTTAAGCGGTACGATCGATAAAACGAAACCTGTTTTGGTAGATGTTTTTGATGGAACTGTTGTTTTCAGAAATGAAAATATTTCAAAAGATACAGTGATAGTTTAAAACGTGCTGATCCGATGTTACACATGAGCCGGCCATTGAAAAATGACCGGTTTTTTATTTATTAACGCGATTCCGCTTAAATTAATTTTTGCGATACTTTTCTGGTAGCATTTTCTTTCTATCTGTGGTTGCATTTATTTTTAGCAAAAAAATTGTTTTGAGAACAAGTTGTATTGATTACACTTTTGTTCAATCATTTATTTAATTTCACTCCAATTTTACCAGAAATGAAGAAAATAATTATACTGCTTATATTGATTTCCGTTGCATTTCCATTCTGTTCATTTACCCAGAATCTTGACAGCAAACTGAACACCTGGTCATCACAAAATCCAATTGAAAAGTTATATCTGCACACTGATCGTCAGAATTATTATGCCGGCGAAACGATTTGGTTCAAG
>DATILZ010000438.1:0-14802 GCA_035475995.1 Hanamia sp.
TTTTGTGTCCAGTTTTTTCAGAATGTTGAGAGACAAGATTTTTCTTGAAAAGTTTCTTTTATCAAATGTGGTATCGTAAATAGCTTCATAAAGGTTTTGCAACTCGGGCAGTGTAAACTTTTCAGGCAATAATTCAAAGCCAATTGGTCGGCTGGCAGCCCTGATTCGTATGCGCTCTTTTGCAAGCTTTATCATTTGTTTATGATCAAAAACCATAACCGGCAGACGTTGAATGTTAAACCATTTGGCATTATGTTCTTCCATCAATTGCAAAGAATTATTAATTTTTATCAAAGCAAAATAGGCAATGGAAATGACCCTGCCTGCCGGATCGCGGTTCACATCTCCGAAGCAATATAGTTGCTCCATATAAATGTCTGTCAGGCCGGTAAGTTCCTGGAGAACGCGGGCGGCACCTGCATCTACACTTTCCTCATTTTTTATAAAACCACCCATTAAAGACCAACTTCCCAGGCCCGGTTCAAAATCTCTTTTTATGAGTAATACTTTTAGGTTTTCTCCATCAAATCCAAAAATGATGCAATCTACTGCCATCAGCATCCTATCGTATTCTTTGTATTCATTAATTATCGTCATCGATTCTTTTAGTATTTTAAAATTTACTTTCTTTAAAACTAAACGTTAGAAATTGGATTAACGCTTTGAAACAAAAGAGATTTATCCAAAAAAATACTGATTAGGATTTTTCATCTTTAGTGCTATACAGAATTAAAAGCATTAATCTTTTTGCTCCTTCTCCTCGGGTAAAATATTTTTATCCTTATCATCAAGCACAGAATGTTTCCCGGGCCAATGTAGGAAAAGGAAGAGCGCTCCCAGCAATATCAATAAAATACCCCACCATAAACCGGCGTGTAATCGTTCCAACACTACATGCTGATTTTCAAATGTTGAAGTAAAGCCGGGGATGTTTGAAATTAAAATAATAATGCCGTATATGGTGAGCATTCCCCCTACAAAAAACCATATAGACAATCCATGTTCTTCATTCATAAAAATAGTTTTTACCAGAATATAATTTGTAAAATAATAAAAGCAATAAACACAACTACTGCCCAAAAAATGGGACGTTTTATTAAAGGAAGATGTGCGTCTGAAGGCAATTCGGTACAGCCTCTTACTAATCCAACTAATTGTTCAACAGGCTTAGGTTTAGTGGAATAACTAACAAATACTGTTACCAGCACACATATTATCCATGACCACAGAGCCCGGTACATGTCTTCCGCCATAGCTTTTGCATCGGCCGAACCTGTAATGATAGCAAGAGCTCTTGGATCTAATCTTACCCACGCCCACATACCCACAGAAGCTAATGTGCCTGCAAGCAATCCCCAAAAACCTCCGGCTGATGTAGTTCTTTTCCATAACATGCCAAGAATAACCGTGCCAAATAGTGGGGCAATGAAAAAGCTGAATAAAGCCTGAACGTAATCCATAATACTTGCAGCATTTTCCACCAGATAAGCCGTGCCAATGCTGATAAGAACACCAACGAAAGTAGCCCAACGGCCTACTTTCACATAATGTTTATCAGTAGCTTCTTTCTTTGTAATCTTAAAATGAATTGGTCTGTAAATATCATAAGTCCATACCGTGGAGAAGGCCGTGACATTGCCGGCCATGCCCGACATGAAGCCGGCTATAAGAGCTGTTACTCCCAATCCTAATAATCCTGGCCCTAAATAACGGGCCATCATTAAAGGAAGAATTTCATTATAACTTTGCGCTCCTGTTGCCGCTGCCTGCGCCTGTCCTACTAAGCCAGGCATCACCGCCAAACCAATCAAACCCGGTAAGATCACTATTAAAGGAACCAGCATTTTAAATCCTGAACCAATAATAGGCGCCATTTTTGCCGACCTTAAATCCTTTGCCGACAGTACCCGCTGCACAACCAGGAAATCAGTTGTCCAGTATCCAAATGAAATAATAAAGCCCAAACCAAAAACGATCCCAATCCACTGAATGCCCATTGGATTATCATTGAAATGCCCCAAGGTGCTCCACATATGTGTGTAATCACCGCCGGGAAGATTATGCTGGATCCTGGTAACCATACCTTTCCAGCCGCCCACTTCTACAAGCCCTAAAATAGGTACCAGCAACGCGCCTGCCCAAATGAGCACAAACTGCAATACTTCATTGAATATGGCAGAAAGTAACCCACCTAACATCACGTAAACCATTACAGTAATAGAAGAAACCCAGATGCTGAAGTTTAAATCCCAGCCAAGAATGACTTTCATTACCAATGCCATTGCAAACATATTTACGCCGCTCATAAGCACCGTCATAAAACCGAAAGAAATGGCTGATAACATACTCGTGCTGTTACCGAAACGCAATTTTAAATAACCCGGAACTGAGTGCGTTTTCGAAATGTAATAAAATGGCATCATAACAATACCCAGGAAAAGCATAGCCGGTATAGCGCCAATCCAATACCAATGAGCCGCTAAAATCCCATATTGATATGACGCTGCCGCCCAGCCCATCAGTTCCAGAGAGCCGAGATTGGCTGAAATAAAAGCCAGTCCGGCAATCCACATGGTCATCTTTCTTCCGGCAAGAAAAAAATCATCTCCGGTTTTGGTATATCTTACCAGGTAGTATCCGATTCCCAATACGATCAGGAAATAAATGATGATGATGAGCAAATCAGCCCAGTGTAATGAAATTAATCCCGGGGAGAGTAAACATCTGTTGAATAAAACAGGCATGGTGATTTTTTTATTTTTTGTTAGTGATGACTTTTAGTTTTGCGCTTTATCTTGCTGTTTGTTCATTCCACCTCAATTCATTTTTAAAATTTCTAAGCTTCGTGTCCTGGTCGATAAAAACAGTTTCAATACCTGCCATTTCAGCAAAATCTTCTAGATGCTCTGAGGTCAGATTCTGACTGAAACAAGTATGATGTGCACCACCCGCTAATATCCATGCAGTGCAACCGGTAATCATATCCGGATACGGTTTCCACAAAACCCTTGCTACCGGAAGTTTGGGTAAATCATGCTGCGGAGCAATCGCTTCCACTTCATTTACCAACAAACGAAAGCGGTTTCCCAAATCAATAACAGAAGCATTTAAAGCATGGCCGGCGCTGACGTTGAACACTAAACGAACCGGGTCTGCTTTGCCACCAATACCTAATGGATGAATTTCGCAGGAAGGTTTTGCTTTAGCAATTGAAGGGCATATTTCCAGCATGTGGGAACCCAATACCATTTCGTTTCCCGGTTCGAAATGATAAGTATAATCTTCCATGAAAGAATTTCCACCTGGCAATCCTGCCGCCATTACTTTCATTGCCCTAACCAACGCTGCCGTTTTCCAATCTCCTTCCGCACCAAAACCATAACCTTCTTCCATCAACCGTTGGGAAGCAATACCAGGAAGCTGCGCTAAACCATGTAAATCTTCAAAAGTATCTGTAAAACCTTTGAAATTTCCCCGCTTTAGAAAATTTCTTAAACCAATTTCAATCTTTGCCGCTTCGCGTAATGAACTGTGTTTTTCTCCACCTTTTTTTAAACTTTCCGCCACATTATATTGTTCATTATAAACGGCACATAATTTATCAATATCGCTGTCATTTACTTCATTGACGACTTTTACCAAATCACCCACTCCATAAGTATTTACCGAATATCCAAATTGCAATTGTGCTTCTACTTTGTCGCCTTCAGTTACAGCTACCTCACGCATGTTATCGCCAAAACGCACAAATTTTGCGCCCTGCCAATCGTGCCATGCCGCTGCTGCCCGTGACCAGGTATTAATTTTCCCAACTACTTTTTGATCCTGCCAGTGGCCCACAACTACTTTTCTTCTTATCCGCATGCGGCTTACCATAAAACCAAATTCCCTGTCACCATGCGCACTTTGATTCAGATTCATAAAATCCATGTCAATGTCATTCCATGGGATATCGCGGTTAAATTGTGTATGCAAATGGCATAAAGGCTTTTGCAAAATTTTCAATCCGCCAATCCACATTTTCGCTGGAGAAAAAGTGTGCATCCAGGCAATAATGCCGACGCAATTTTTTGCCACATTTGCTTCCTGGCACAACGCGAAGATCTCTTCAGGAGTTTTAACCGTAGGTTTATAAACAACGGACACAGGAATTAAATCTTCATCATTCAGTGCTTTTGAAATGATTTGTGAATGCTCAGCCACTTTTTTTAGAGTTTCTTCTCCATACAAATGCTGGCTGCCTGTTACAAACCAGACTTCAAATTTTTTCAGATCGGATATCATGCTTATTTTATTATTTTATTATTTTTTTGCTTCAAGATTTTTTTTTATTTCCCTGCTATTAAATCAACGTCTTTTATTTTTTCTGGAAACCACATCATCATTTCTCCTTTGCCCCTGTTGGCCCATGCATAGTAAGGGATTGCCATAAAATTTTGGCTTTTTGTCTCAATTGTTTCGCCATTATCTGCGATAACTACTGCCGGAACTTTAGATTTTAATACTTCAATTCCATTTAAAAGATCGGGGTTAAAAGATGCCTGTAATTCCGTATCGAAAGGCATTACAAGGTTAGCAGTTTTACCATTATTATCAACCCATTCAGCACAATACATGATTGGGCCACGTTGCAGAGCTACCTTTCCAACATCGCTTTTTACATTACTGTTTGCCACAACTTTTTTTACTTCCATAGGCAGCTTTACTTCTATCACGTCATTCTTTTTCCATTTTTTATTTAAAATGGCATAACCATTTTGCAAAGAATAATCCACTTCTTTTCCATTGATAGTAATAATTGTTTTTTGGGCAGAATTATTGTGAAATGAATAAAGATCAGAAGGCATCGCTTCGTTTCTTGCCCAGCCTGGAATGCGTATCAGCATTGAAAAATTAAAAGAAGATTTTGGATTAATAGTAAATTTTAAATCTCCACTCCATGGATAATTATTTTGCTGGATGATGCTTACCTCTTTACCATTTATTTTTAATGAAGTTGTCCCTGCAATAAAAAGATTCGCATAAAGCTTATCATTTTGCTGCGCATACACATAACCCGGAATTGATGGCATAAGCCTTACAACATTTGTAGGACAACAGGAGCAGGGAAACCATCCTGAACGTGTTGCTTCCATGTCCGGATGACTGAAACTGTTTTTTATCTGCATGGCATTTGTATAAAAAAAAGATTTGCCATCAAGGCCAACACCTGAAATAAAACCGTTGTATAAAGTCTTTTCAAGTACATCGATATACTTTGAGTCACCATGCAATAAGAACATTCTTTCATTCCAAAAAACCTGTGCAATAGCAGCACAGGTTTCATTATATGCCGTCGCATTTGGAAGCTCATAATTGTCCCCAAAACGTTCGCCGTCTCCGATTGCACCAACGCCACCTTGCACATACATTTTTTTTGATACAACATTTTGCCAAATGGTATCTACAGAACGCAATAATGCAGAGTCGCCTGTAAGTGCAGCTACATCCGCCATTGCAGAATATAAATATCCTGCACGAACAGCATGGCCTTCGGCTTCTGTTTGTTCTGTAACCGGAATATTATCCTGCCAGTAAGAGCCATTCTTCCATTCATCTTTGCTGGTGGAATCATAACTTACATCATGTCCTCTCTCTTCAATAAAATATTTTGCTGTATTCAGGTATTCCTTTTTACCGGTAATGCGATATAATTTCACCAGGCCCATTTCAACCACTTCATGGCCTGGCGCTGTATGCTGCTGATTGGGAGCCGGGCCAAAAACGGAACAAACAAGATCGGCATTTTTCAATGCAACATTTAAAAGATTTTTTTTCCCCGTGGCCATATAATGTGCTGCGGCAGCTTCATACAAATGGCCTGCATTGTACAACTCATGGCTTAATTTTCTTTCGTTTACCCAGCGCTTTGCACCGGCCCATGTCTGCGGATGCGTCGGATCTATTGTTCTTGCTGTATATAAATAGCCATCAGGTTCCTGTGCTTTTGCAACAATGGCAATAAGAGAATCCATATAAGCTTCGAGCCTGGCATCAGGGAAAAGGCTTAATGAATACGAAGCGCCTTCCAGTGTTTTATAAATATCTGTATCATCAAAAGGATATAAAGTGCAAAATTTTCCTGAATGTGCAGCAGCCATTACAAAATTATTTACACGGCCTGTTTTTTCACAACGCTCAAACGATGCAGGAATAGTAACAAGTTCATTCACCTTTATGCGGGGCAACCAGAAGTTATCACTTAAATGCACTTGTGTAAATGGCACTGCCTGGATCGGATAATCTGTATGTTGGGCAAATAAACTTTGGGCATTTATCAGCAGGAATAATAATAATATATTTTTCATAATAATGCTTTTTTATATTATTCAGTTTTAAGATTGACCATAATAACTGTCAGGACCATGTTTGCGTTCAAAATGTTTTTTTATCAAAGAATCCTTTAACCGCTGCACTTTTGAATTTACTGTTTCTGTCAAATAAGCCATCTGAGCGATGTTTTCTAATACAGCACTGTTGTACACTGCTTTTGCTGCTGTTTTTCCCCAGGTAAATGGTGCATGATTTCCAACAAGGATCATTTCTGTTTCCTCATAATTTAGGTTTCTTTCTTTGAAACAATTCAGAATTTGAAAACCGGTTTGATATTCATAATCACCTTGGATCATTTCATCGCTCATTGGTAATGCGCATGGAATATCAATCGTATTGTGATCTGCGTGAGTAGTTCCATATATCGGAATATCTCTTTGTGCCTGTGCCCATGCAGTGGCATATATGGAATGAGTATGCGAAATTCCTCCAATATTTTCCCAATGTTTATAAAGTACTGCATGTGTTTTGGTATCAGATGATGGCCGCAATTTTCCCTCAACCACATTTGCATCAAAGTCAACAATAACCATTTTATCGGGCGAAAGCTCATCATAAGGAACTCCGCTTGGTTTAATGGCGAAAACCTGCAAATTCCTGTCAACAGCGCTTACATTTCCAAACGTAAATAATACGAGTCCTAATTTTGGCAATTGCATGTTGGCTTCATAAGCTTCCTGCTGAATGTGTCCATATTTGTTTGGCGCCATAATTTATATTGTTAAGTATTGTTCCGTAAATTTTCCCAACTGCTGATACCGCTGGTATCTTTTTGCATGTATCGCTGCCTTTTTAGGATCAGGATAATATTCCTTTTCAAAACCTTGTCCCATTGCTGCCATCGCTTCCTCCACATTTTTGTAAATGCCGGCAGCAGTTGCTGCAAACATCGCTGCCCCTGTAGCACAGGTTTGCTCTGATTTATGGATCTTGATTGGCATGTTCATTACATCTGCCATTGTTTGCATGATGTAAGGCGATTTTTTTGCTACGCCACCCATTCCGATCAAGCCTTCGACAGCAATTCCTTGTTGTACAAAACGATCTACTATTGCTTTTGCCCCAAAACAACTTGCTTCTACGAGCGATTTAAAAATACGCGGAGCATCTGTTCCTAAATCTAATCCCGTAATAGTCGCTTTCACAGCTTGATTTGCATCCGGAGTTCTTCTTCCATTTAACCAATCAACGGATAATTCATCAGATTCATCAAGTGGCAATTTTGCTGCTGCAGCCGATAGCTTGTGAATCATTTTATCACTCAGTTCTTCAAATAATTTATCTGCTGTGCTAGCATCGATAACAGATGAATCCTGTAAATTATGGAATGGCCATAACAGAATTTTTTTAAACCAGGCGTAAATATCGCCAAATGCCGATTGGCCGGCTTCAAGACCGATCATTCCTGGTATCACCGAACCATCAACCTGTCCGCAAATCCCATTTACCAAAATTCCTTTTACTTCCTCCTCAGGCGCTACCAATATATCGCACGTAGAAGTGCCCATTACTTTACTTAAAAAATAGGGTTCTACCTGTCCGCCTACTGCTCCCATATGAGCATCAAATGCACCAACACCAATTACCACATTCCTTGAAAGGCCTAAACGTTCTGCCCATTCTTCAGATATATTTCCTGCAGGTTTATCAGCGGTGTATGTTTCTTTAAATAACCTGTTTGTAAAATCGTTTAATAAAGGATCTAAAGAATTGAAAAAATCATTCGGGGGTAATCCTGCAAAATCCGCCGCCCATAAGGCTTTGTGCCCCGCAGAACAAACACTCCGTTTCATTTTATGAACATCTGTGCCACCGGTTAATAAAAAAGGGATCCAATCACAATGCTCTACCCACGAATAGCATGCTTCTCTAACATGAGCATCTATTCGAAGTATATGAAGCAATTTTGCCCAAAACCATTCTGATGAATAAATGCCGCCAACATACTGTAAATAGTTGACCGGAAAATTAACAGCATGTGCATTTATCTCTGCGGCTTCAGCGATGGAAGTATGATCTTTCCATAATACAAACATCGCATTCGGGTTACTTTCAAACGCAGGTAATAAGGCAAGTGGTGTTCCGGATTTGTCAACCGCAACAGGTGTAGAACCGGTTGTGTCAACCGATATCGCTTTCACTTTTGAAGCAACAGAAGTTCCTGCTTTACGCACGCATTCTCTGATCGTTGCCTCTAGCCCTTCAATGTAATCAAGCGGATGTTGTCTGAATTGATTTTGATCAGAATCGCAAAATAAGCCTTCCCTCCACCTGGGATAATTGAAAGAAGACGAAGCAATTTCTGCCCCATTTTCTGTATCCACAATTACCGAACGAACTGAATCGGTTCCAAAGTCAACTCCAATTACATAAGATTTTTCAGACATTATTATGGTTAATTTTCGAATAGCAATTTAAGTCTATTTATTTAAGTGTCACAATTACATTTAATATTTTTATTCACATTTTATGGATTGTTTTAGAATTTCTAAGGATTGATCGTAGAATAGTCTTTGATAAAAGAAATTATATTGCTGTAAGAAGAAAACTCTTCCTTTGTATGCATCGTGGTCAGCACCACACATTTCATTCCAGCATTCAAAGCTGCTTCCACTCCCTTTGGAGCGTCTTCAAATACAATGCAATTATGCGCTTCTACCTGTAGAATTTCTGCACATTTCCTAAAAGTTTCGGGATGAGGTTTACTCTCTGATACATCATCGGCGCTTACGATGGCCTTAAAAAAATGGCGTATTTTTAAATTGTCCAAAACAAAATCAATATTAAAAGGAATAGCCGCCGAACCAATTCCCATCGGAATATTTTCCGCTCTGGCTTTCTCCAAAAATTGTGGCAGCCCTTTTATCAATGAAAGTTTCGGTAAATACTCGCGCTGATACCTTCTTTCTTTCTCTAATGACAATTCTTTCATCTGTTCATCTGAAAAATGATCTTTCCCAAAAATCCTGTTCAGCAGCTCACTGTTTTTTCCATACATCTCTGCTTTTACTTCATCCCAGGTTAAGCCGGCTTTTAAATCATTGTTCAAAATGTCATACCATGCCTGTGCATGATAATGCATGTCGTCTATCATCGTTCCATTCAGATCAAAAATAAAAGCTGTTTTTGCCATCAATAATTTTTAATAAATAAAGTCATCATTCTTACTGACAAATAATTTGAGCCGAAGATTTTTCCAGGGAATCAGATCTGTTCTTAAAACAGGAATCTTCATTATTTATCAGTTTACCGGATAAAAATCAACACACCATTTCTGCTGCTCATTTTACAACCTTATACACCGTTACCGAATGATATTTTTCTCCCGGCCTTAAAATCGTTGAAGGAAAATCAGGCTCATTCGGGGAATCAGGAAAATGTTGTGTTTCCAGGCATAATGCAGCATGCTGTTTAATTGGTTTTCCATCACGGTTTATAAATTTCCCATCTAAAAAGTTTCCTGTATAAAACTGAAGGCCCGGTTGTGTTGTATACACCTCCAATGTTCTTCCGCTGATTGGATCTGAAAGCACCGCTA
This sequence comes from Hanamia sp., assembly GCA_035475995.1. Taxonomy (GTDB): domain Bacteria; phylum Bacteroidota; class Bacteroidia; order Chitinophagales; family Chitinophagaceae; genus Ginsengibacter. The sequence continues at coordinate 9,911 of DATILZ010000438.1, forward strand.
CTTTTTGAAGTGAAGAATCTTTCCGGTTTAGCACCCAGTTAAAATCATAACCGCCTTTTACCTGGTTAATATCCTGTCCGATTTTTTTAGGAGACGTAAAATCATAAGGAGTTCCTTTAACAGCAACTATTTTCCCTGTAGGAATTAAGGTACTATCTACGGGCGTATAACGATCTGCATCAATCATTAAAGTCTCATCCAGGATGGTATTATTTACATCTCCGGATAAGTTGAAATAAGTATGATTGGTCAAATTGACCGGCGTTGCTTTGTCTGTTTCAGCATTGTATTCAATCTTCAGTTCATTATCATTCGTTAAGGTATAGTTTACTGTCACATTCAGATTTCCAGGAAAGCCTTCTTCGCCGTCTTTACTCCGGTATTTTAATGTAAGTGAAGGAACACTGTCGCTTGGAACTGTAGCATCCCAAACCACTTTATCAAAGCCTTTTAAGCCACCATGCAAGGTGTTTTTTCCATCATTGGCAGCAAGGTGATAGGTGGTACCATCGAGTGTGAATTTTGCATTGCCAATTCTATTGCCATACCTACCAATCAAAGCGCCAAAATACGGTGGCTTTTGAAGGTATTGATTCAAACTGTCAAAGCCGACAATAATTTCAGATTTTTTATCATTCTTATCAGGAGTTATGAAGGAAGTAACCGTGCCTCCATAGTTACTTATTTTCACCTCGGTTCCTTTGTTATTGACTAAGGTAAAAAGATAAACTTCTTTGCCATCAACCTTGCCCCAATCAATTTTTGAAATACCTTCTTTTGCTGATTCAGCCTTTTTATTCTCAGACGAATTGCAGGAAATAATTAAAGCACTAAGTGCGCCTGCGGCAATAAAATTTGTAAATTTCATTTAGCTTTTAATTTAAGTGTTGATTGTTTTTATTTGAATGAATAGTAAGCTTATAAAAACCACATGCGTGGGGTTTTAGTATCGGCGAAAAAGTGTTTGAAAAAGCACCAATCTCTTTTCCGGTCCATAAGTCTGTAATTATGACATTATTAATTCCCACTTCTTTTAATAAAATATTTATTGCAGCACTATCCGTGTCAGCAATATTAAAAACCGCAAGATATTTATCAGTTGTTTTTGAATCATCAGCTATCCACGCTACCTGGTTATTTTTATTAAAAAGTTGCCTGTTATTTTTGCTATTATTGAGAACATGCAAGACATTTTTATTGGTAAGCAACGAAAGAGTAAAAGGATCATTATCCGGCAAATTACCACCAAACATAAGCGGAGAGCGAAAGATAGCCATTAGAGTCATCAAAGTATATTGCTCATCTTTTGTGAAAGCAGTCATACGTGGATTTCCTCTTTCTGCGCGGATTCCAATATGGCCAAGAGGCAACATATCTCCATCAGGATAAGCACCAAAACTGCGCCATTTGTTCCATCTTTCAAAAACTGAAAAATGTTCTTTCAACTGATTCCAGTTGTCCCAAAAATCACCAACAGTTCGCCACATATTTGCATGTTGTTGAATGTGCGCTGCATCTTCAATTGGCGTTTCTCCGGGAGAAGTACTTAAAACAATTCTTCTTCCGCAATTATTAATCGCATCCCTGATCATTCTTACTTCTTCTTTATGATAAGGCTGTGTGAGGTCATCCACTTTCACAAAATCAACTCCCCAGGATGCATAAAGCTGAAAGATCGAGTTATAATATTCCTGCGAACCTTTTTTGCCGCCGACTATAGTGTACATATCATGAAGCCATTTGCACTGTTCTTTCTCAGTATAAATATCCCTCGCGGTTGCGGTTGTTCCTTTTATCGGCAGATTATTTTTGACAGCGATAACCGGAATTCCACGCATGATGTGTATTCCAAACTTTAATCCTTTGCTATGAATATAATCGGCAAGTGACTTAAATCCTTTTCCATCTGCTGCAGAAGGAAACCGATTTATCGCTGGTAATAAACGACTAAAGTTGTCAATCGAATATTGCGGATCTTTTTCATTATATCCGTGCGCTTTATCATTTGCTACAAACCAGCGAATATCCACTACTATATATTCCCATCCATATTTCTTTAAATACTTTGACATGTAATCTGCATTTGCTTTTACCTCAGCTTCTGTAACGGTAGGTCCATAGCAATCCCAACTGTTCCAGCCCATTGGTGGGGTAGGAGCCCATTCATGAAAATCAACCGGTAATTTTTGCGCAAATACAATGAAAGGAAAATAACATAAAATCAGAACAGCGGATATTTTTTTCACAGAAATCATAGTCATGAATATTTATGATGCCATTAATTTCCAAACATGTTTTTTTAGATGAATGCCGATTTTTTAAGTTCCTCTTCCGCTTCTTCAATCAGATAAAAAATGCATACTGTAAATATAAAAGTATTTAATTGTATAATTGACAATTATTTTTGTTTTTTTTTAAAAACACGGGAAACTTCAAGCTTGGATTGCTTAATTAAAACCTTATCACTTTAGTAACAATAGCAATCTAAACTCAACCGGCCTCATTACCTTATTTAACAAGTAAAAGTTCTGCAAGTTTTAATAAACTGTATTTCAAACAATTGGCATCACAACAAGGGCCATCTGCTTTTTCTGAATGAAAGTTCAAGGATTAAGTATTCAAAAACACTCTTACCTGAAGATATAAAAAGCGAACTTTCCTCGAAGAATATGAAACACTTATGAAGCATTTATCAAAAATTCTTAAAATGGAAATAAGATAATAAGGTCGTTGAAAAAAAGAAAGCATACTGTTACTAAGGTCATAAGGTTTGATTTATCAGGTTTTCCCTCCTCCTCTAAAAATTTCTGCAATGGAGTATGAAAACAAAACCCTGGCGTTTTAGCTGAGGGAAGGAAAATAATTATCTTGCAGCGCTATGATTTTGTCAACAGATGATATTATTGCTGCTAAAAAGTATTCGCGTATCGTATCGCTTGTTCCTTCTCAGACAGAATTATTATTTGATTTAGGGTTAAATGAACAAGTAATTGGAATTACTAAATTTTGTATTCATCCACAAAGTTGGTTCAGAAATAAAACCCGCGTTGGCGGTACAAAAAATATCAATTTAAAAATCATTGATCAGCTTTCTCCTGATCTGATCATTGCGAATAAAGAAGAAAATGTAAAAGAACAGATAGAAGAATTAGCAAAGAAATATGACGTGTGGGTTACGGATGTAAATAATTTGTCAGATGCAATAAAAATGATTTATGATATTGGAAGATTATGCAATCGCATTGAAGCCGCTTCTGCATTGGATATGAGAATACAGCAGGGATTTGAGCATTTGAAAAAGCTTTCTTCAAAATCTTTACAAACCAGATGCGCATATTTCATCTGGAAAGATCCTTATATGGTTGCTGCCGGTGATACTTTTATAAATGACATGATGGAATATTGCAGATTGCAAAATATTTATGCCAATCAAAAACGTTATCCCCAAATTTCTTTGGAGGAAATTAAAAAGAAAAAATGTGAGCTTATTTTGCTTTCCTCAGAACCATACCCTTTTAAACAAAAACATAAGGAAGAAATTCAAACACATTTACCGAAAATAAAAATAGAATTGGTGGATGGTGAGATGTTCTCCTGGTATGGAAGCCGCTTGCTAAAATCAATTGAATATTTTCAGTCATTTCTGAATAAAATGAATTCAATTTAATGTTCAAACAATTTCTTTAACCAAAAATCGCTTAACCGTGTAATTCCCTATTTTTGCAAAAAATTAAAACATAAATAATGGCATCAAAAAAAATTACTGAGATTTTAGGTGATAAAGCTGAAGAGCTATTGAATTACAAATGTAAAATTGACAAATCAACCCTTACACTTCCCTCTCCCTCTTATATCGATGATATTTTTGTAAAGAGCGACCGCAATAACCGGGTGGTAGGAAGCATGCAGCAACTAATGGATCACGGACGGCTCGGCGGCACAGGATATTGCTCCATCTTTCCGGTAGATCAGGGAATTGAACATAGTGCTGGTGCATCTTTTGCTCCAAATCCAATTTATTTTGATCCTGAGAATATTGTAAAATTGGCAATTGAATCAGGCTGCAATGGTGTGGCTTCTACCTTTGGCGTTTTAGGAATTCTCAGCAGAAAATACGCACATAAAATTCCTTTTATTGTAAAAATAAATCACAATGAACTATTAAGTTATCCAAATAAATTTGACCAGACCCTCTTTGGCTCTGTTGAAACTGCCTACAATATGGGAGCAGTTGCTGTGGGTGCTACTGTTTATTGGGGAAGCCACGAAAGTACCCGGCAATTGCAGGAAGTAAGTTTGGCTTTTGAACGTGCTCACGAACTCGGAATGTGTACCATTTTATGGTGCTATCTGCGCAATGATGCATTTAAAGTAAATGGTAAAGATTATTCTACCAGCGCGGATCTTACAGGCCAGGCGAATCATCTGGGGGTAACATTACAGGCTGATATCATTAAACAAAAAATGGCTACCAACAACGGTGGATATAATGCCGTTAAATTTGGAAAAACATCTCCGCTCGTTTATGAAAATCTGACTACTGATAATCCGATTGATCTTTGCCGCTACCAGGTTTTAAATTGCTACAGCGGAAAAATAGGTTTGATAAACAGTGGTGGGGAAAGCAAAGGCGCCGAAGATTTGACAGATGCAGTTACTACCGCAGTTGTCAACAAGCGTGCTGGCGGAATGGGATTGATCCTCGGCAGAAAAGCATTTCAAAGACCATTTAAAGAAGGGGTTGAATTATTGAATGCAACACAGGATGTATATTTGGATCAGAGTATCACAATAGCATAAAGCGTAATGTTGCTGACTGAACGCTGAAATCTGAAATCTGAACGCTGAAAAAAACAACAATGAAACAAGACGAAGATTTTGATGCAAATCTT
>DATILZ010000439.1:0-2569 GCA_035475995.1 Hanamia sp.
GATGCCTGAAGTACCTTGGGATGATTGGAAAGTATGGCTAAAAGAAGGAGTCAAACAACCGTTATTGAATGATATTTGCAGTTTTTTTGATAATTGGAAGGAAAAAGATAGGGTGACGGTTTATGTGCTGCATCGTTTCTATGAGAATTATTTGCAAATGCTTCTTCATGTCCTTAAAGTGAAGGGTTTACAAAGCCACGATGTATTTACTTCTTCCATTTTAACCGAAGAAAATAATAAAATTTTTAAATCCTTTTTCTGCTTTCAAGACTGGGTCCTTCGCGTAACTCAAATTGCTGCGGACCATATCCAGTCACTAAATCAAAAAAGTTCCTTCGTTGAAACAGTGAAGGAATTGATAAACGAAAATATCGGAATGCAGCAGTTATCCAGGGAATGGCTGGCAAATGCCGTTTTTTTGCATCCGGATTATATTTCCCGCTTATTTAAGAAAGAAACTGGCTTGTTAATATCAGAATATTTACAGCAGCAACGAATTGAATATGCGAAACAGCTTTTGTCACAAACGAATAAATCTGTAACGGATATTGCATTGGCAGTTGGGTATTCGAATATCTCCTATTTTTCGACTACATTTAAAAAAATCATGCAAATGGGGCCGATTGAGTTTAGAAAACATGTTCAAAAGGTTTGATGGTGATGGTATATGAGACTTCCTTCGATTGATTTTAATTCATTGCGTATAAAACTGTTCCTGGGAATTTGCTTGATTTTCTTTCCGCTTTTGATTCTAACGATTGTGAATAATTTTTATTCTGTATATGTGGTGAAAAAGCAAGTCACCCAATCGAATCAAAATATGATTCGTCTTTATATGGGGCAGATTGATCAACATCTGCAAGAAGTGGATAATTTTTTGGGCGATTTATCGCAAAACAACAACGACTTGTTAACACTTCAATCGCATGTTTCATTACATTACAACGATTATATGGAAGCAAAAATTCGAATCTTTAATTCATTAGCCAATAGAATTAATTTTTATCCTTCGATGGATGAATTTTTTGTCTATTCTGTTCCGAATGATGATTTGATAATGGCCGCTAATGGAGAAAACGTTTATGATGAATCGATGATTGAAAAACAAATTCACAAAATGGTAACGAATGATGCAGCTTTTTACCAAAATGACAGATGGTATAGTTGGAAAGGGAATGGGGAATTTTATTTATTTCATTTAATCAAAGTTGAAAACGTGTACGTTGGGGCGTGGGTGAATGCCAATAAATTCATGACACCATTTCATTCTTTAAATGCAGAGAGCTCAGGATACGAATTTTTAACGACAGAACGTTTTGAGCCGATGAACAATGCCGACTTTGTAAAGCAGCATCATATCCAATTGCAAAACATTGGTCAAAGCAAATCGTACTTGATCACAGGCACGGACTCGACCGAAGGAAATTTCAAACTAATATTGGCGATTCCTGAACGAAATATCCTCGACCAATTGCCATATCTTCGAACCGTTCTTGTTGTGTTTGCCTTGTTTTCCTGTTTGTTTTTAGCTTACTTCTTTGTTCATATGCGAAGAGTATTTATAGTACCAATTCATCGGCTCCTCAAAGCAATGGAAAGATTGAGAGCCGGGCAGATGGGGTTGCAAATACAGCACCATCAAACCTCAACAGAATTTCAGATCATGAATGAATCTTTTAACCGAATGAGCAGCGAGATTCAACATTTGACTGTTGATGTATATGAAGAAAAATTGCGCTCGCAGCAGGCAGAATTAAAACACCTGCAGCTGCAAATTAATCCGCATTTTTTCCTGAACTCGCTAAATATCATCTATAGTTTGGCTACTGTAAAGGATTTTTCGCTGATACAAGAAATGACCAAGTGTCTTGTGGAATATTTCCGTTTTATGTTTCGCAGCAATTCCCCTTTTGTATTTATAAAAGATGAATTGCATCATACTGAAAATTATTTGCGAATCCAACAGCTTCGATTTCCAGAACTGTTGTTTTATAACATCGACGTGTCTCTGGGATTGCAGCAGGTGGAAATTCCGCCTCTTTTGGTTCAATCGATGGTCGAAAACTCTATTAAATATGGGATGAATTATGATTCCCATACAGAAATTAATATTTCGATAAAAAAAATAAATCATGATTTTGTTCATATTATCATTCAAGATAATGGGGATGGATTTCCTCAAGATGTTCTCGATGGGTTAAAACAAAAGGAAGACGGACAGTTTGAAGATGAACACCATATCGGTATTTGGAACTCTATCAAAAGGTTGCGTTGTTTATATGGACAAAAGGCTACCATTTCTTTTTATAATCATGTAGTAAAAGGTGCTGTAGTAGAGATGCTTATTCCTGCTTCAGGTAAGTCGTAAAAAAATATAATCCTATAAAGTCTGGCGGGGGAATGACCGACAGGCTTTACTTTTTACAGAAAGTCGTAAAAATTCAAAAAACATGTCGTGAAATTAATAGTGGAATTCGCGTTTTTTAGATAATATTTGACTATGAATAACAAATATCAATCTAAGGGGGAAATGTTAGTGGTAAAATGGAAAACGCTTTCTAAAGTTTTA
>DATILZ010000440.1:0-3558 GCA_035475995.1 Hanamia sp.
GGATCGTGTTGCACGTCGTCATAAACTTCGTGTATTGCTGCACGAAAAACCTTTTGCCGGTATCAACGGAAGCGGTAAACACAATAACTGGAGCATGGCAACCAATACCGGTGTTAATTTGCTGGCACCAGGAAAGACTCCAAAGACAAACCTGATGTTCCTCGCATTTTTTGTAAATACTATTAAAGGGGTACACGATCATGCAGATTTATTAAGAGCCTCTATCGCCAGCGCCGGAAATGACCACAGGCTTGGAGCAAACGAAGCGCCGCCGGCAATCATTTCTATTTTTATCGGTAAATATCTTACGGATGTATTGAATGAAGTGGAAAAGCGTGTTGGAAATAATTTTGACGAGCAGGATGAAGCGATGTTGAAACTGGATATTCATAAAAGTATTCCGGAACTGATGCTGGATAATACCGACCGGAATCGTACTTCGCCTTTTGCTTTTACAGGAAATAAATTTGAGTTCAGGGCTGTTGGCTCTTCTGCAAATTGTGCCAGCGCGATGACTGTTCTCAATACCATTATGGCCGAGACACTTACTCAATTTAAAGATGACGTGGACTCCTTGATAGAAAATGGTGAGAAGAAAGAAATTGCTATCATGCAGATAATTCAGAAATATATTGTTGACAGTAAAAAGATCTTGTTTGAAGGTGATGGATACAGTCATGCATGGGAAAAAGAAGCTGAAAAAAGAGGCTTGCCTAATATAAAAACCACTCCTCTTGCACTGGATGCATTTGTTACAAAACAAGCTGAAGAGGTGTTTGAACGCCATGGAATTTATACAAAAAAAGAACTGGAAGCGCGTCATGAGATCCTGCTGGAACATTATACCAAAAAAATCCAGATTGAAGCAAGAATAATGGGCGACCTGGCAAGCACATATGTTCTTCCGGCGGCGATAAAATATCAGAATGTATTGATCAAAAATATCCAGGGCCTCAAAGAACTTGGTTTCGATGAAAACAATTATTCTTCTCAAATGCAAATCGCACAAAAAATATCTGAACATGTGAATGTAATTGGCAACCGTGTAAAAGCGATGATAGAAGCCAGAAAAGTAGCCAATGAAATTTCAAATTCAAGAGAAAAAGCGATTATGTATTGTGATGAAGTAAAAAAATACTTTGATGAGATCCGCTACCATGTTGATAAACTGGAGCTGTTGGTGGATGATGAATATTGGGAATTACCGAAATACCGCGAATTACTTTTCTTACGTTAGAGAAACAAAAAAGTGTTTTAGATTTTTTAACAAAGAAGCTTTAAACTCCAATGACGGTTTATTATCTATTATGGAAATAAACCTTAAAAATTAAAAACATGAAAAAATTATTTCTAATCGCAATTGCCGGTTTGTTATTCGCAGCAACTGGCAACGCGCAGGTAAAAAGAAATTCGTCACAGTCACAAACCGTTCAATCAGATTCAACCCATCATTTCAGAAAAGGAAGTATGATGAACAATCTGAATCTTACTGCAGATCAGAAAGCAAAGATGAAAGAGTTGCGTGAAAATGGTAAACAGCAAAGGGAGGCGATCAGTAATGATGCAAGCCTTACCCAGGATCAGAAGAAAGAAAAAATGAAAGAGCTGCATAAAACCCAGTCTGATAAAATGAACTCTATTCTTACTCCTGAACAACAGGCCACCTGGAAAGCGAACATGCAACAGATGAAACAAAACAGGAAAATGAATGGTAAAAAAGGTCAGGCTAAAAGCGATTCACAGACTTTGTAAATCACTTAAAAAAAATTCCCTTTGAAAATTAAAAAACCGGTCATTTTTTCAATGACCGGTTTTTTTTGATAGAATAATCCCCACAGCTATTTACCAAATTAAAAAGAGTTCCAATAAATAAACAAACAAATAACATTGATTCTTATTTTTCAGAACCTCTTTTCATCGTGGTTTTCGGAGTTATTTACCATGTTCAATTATTTTTTCCAGCATCAGCATCCGCCCGTCAGTGGTAATGCCTTCTGCAATAATTTTAAATCGTTTGGTCCTATCATTATTATAGAAGGTTACCGGTAGGTGTTGGTTTACGCCGCTGATAAAAACATCCGGCTTCCAAATCAATGTGATCCTACGATCTGCTGTACTATTTTCCGCAGGTTTAATATAATCTGGATTATAAAGCTCTTTTATAATGTTATATCCGTTGTATGTAATCATATCAGTTGGTGCATCTGTTATGGTGATTAAGTCAGCTCCTTTTTTTGTATAAACAACCAGTGCAGCACCATTGCCAGCCGCCATAAGGGAATTGGGGAATAATTTTACAAGGGCAATATCAGTAACGGGTACAGTTTCCAAAGCTACAGCACTTGCTTGCATCTCATTCAAAAAAAGTGATACATTTCCTGCATCTTTAGGTGGTTCAGCTTTATTATCACCACTTTCATCTCCCCCGAGATAATAAGACAGGTTACCGCCGCGATAATTTAAAGAATAATTACCAGGCTCGCCCGAGACCTTTAGCCCCATAATACGTTCCTGTAAATACTGAAAAATATTTCCTCCATAATTTTCATCTCTTAAGTCAAGCTTGCGGCTATAAATGTTACCTGAAAAAAGCCCGGTCGAATATTCTTCATCCAGTTTTTCGACTGATGTTTTTTGCTTTGCTTTTATAATCACATTTTCCAGCAAAACATCACGGCCATGAATATACTCTTTATAATCAAAATCCATTTTCCGGCTAAGGAAAACAAAAGCTGTATCCTGCGATGGCAAAGGAGTGAGAGGAACCGGATAAGCGTGATGCAATGAATCCGCATCCAGAGTTACCCGAATGAATTTATTTTTTTTACCCCTTACTTCTGAAAACAAAATTTTCATTTTGTCATAAAAAAGCAGCGAGTCTATTTCAAAATGTCCTAACGAATCTGTATGAAACAAACGCGACATGCCTTTAATGATTTTAGAAGAATCAAAAGATGACAAAAACACGATGATCTCCTTGTTTGCAAGCGGCTTTTTTGTATCAGCAATATTTATTTTTCCAGCAAGTTTAATATAACCAGGGTCTTTATATACTATTTGTGATCGTTTGTTTTGCGCTACATCTGTCCATTTAAAACGGCTCCATCCGTTGGTCATCATTACCAGTTCCAGCAGATCTTTTAATGAGTCCGTATTGCTTCTAAAATAAAAAGCCGGATCATTGACATATCCTCTGATATCGCTATTTAGCAAAAAGCAGGAATAGATATTTTCGGGCCTGTTATCAACGCTTTCATAATCGGCGTCTGTAACAGATACAGAAAAATTGCCAATGACTGTATCTTTTAATACAATCGTAAAATGATTTCGTTTACGATTATCGACATTAAAAGTATCCAACTTTAATTCGGCATCCAGAACATATTCTTTATTGTCTATGAAAGTAATACGCTCTGCAAGAGGAATATCATCTTTATTGAATATGGTAAGATGCAGGATGCCTGAATAAAAATCCTGTGTTTTTATAAAGCCGGTAATTTCTTTTTTGTCGCTCTGAAGCAATTGTTTGAAGATAACATGATTTTGTATTTGTCCAAT
>DATILZ010000441.1:0-2753 GCA_035475995.1 Hanamia sp.
ACTTTGAATATAATCGTTCCCTACGAATATGATGCTGAAGAAAGCCACGCTTAATTAAGAATTTCGGAAAAGCAATACCGATGCCTGTTCCAATAACCATGGAAGCTAAAACATCACTTGGGTAATGAACGCCCAAAACAAGGCGGGTATAAGCAACAAGAAATGCCCACATCCACACGACTAAAACACACCATTTCTGTTTCTGAAAAAGAAGGGTAATTGCCGTTGCCAAAACAAAAACTTCGCCTGTGTGTCCTGAAGGAAATGAAGGTGTTGAAACATTTACCAGGTTATGAATGGAAAGATCGGTAATGAAAGGACGCGTTCGGTTTACGATATGCTTCAGACTGTCAATGATGGCAGATGTTGTGATAAGAGAAATTAAAACCAACCAGCTTTTCCGTTGCAATAAAAACCTTTTTTTGATGATGGAATAAAGTAATAAAATGACCGATACAGAATAAGTGGTTACTGTCGCGATATTGGTGATAAAAATAAAAAAATGATCAAGAGATTGTATCCTGTTATGATTGATCCATTCTAAAACGTGTAAATCAATTTGCTGTAAAATTTCAAAAAAATGAGAAAGCGCAAGAAATAAAAAGCTGAGAAAAAATAGAAGCGTTTCGTGCATTGTTTAAATTAAAAATGCAAACCTATTAGCAGATTCTGTTTCAAATCTGAATTTTAATCAGGCAGCAGTGAATTACAATCATAATTGTAAAATAGAATTGTGATTATTTGTTTACTGCTTGAATGGAAAATGAATGTAGCGGTGCTTTTATCATCTAAATTGTTTATATTATTAAATTAAAGAATTAGTCACTTAAATCGTGATGCTGCTAATTAAGCGAATCTCAATTTGTTGCCTGATTGAGTTGATTATGGTCGGTGGGACACCACGGCGCTGCCCCGGTCAGTTTCCCCGCCGAGCGGAATATTTAAGGATCGGCCGTTTACGACTTAAACGCTTAATCCTATTAAATTATAAATTCTTCTTTTCATCACATCTTCACTTTATATTTCTGTAATTTTAATTCCACATATTTATTTTATGAAAAAAATATTAATCGCCTTCAATCCTCCTGCTACCGCAATTCACATAATTACTTTTGCTATTCGGTTTGCGAAGCAAAATTCAGCAGAAATACAGGCAGTTTATTTATCTGGAACAAAGGAAACAATAAATTCAAATTATCCATTTCCCAATGATCTTTCAATGGCAGAAGATATTAGCAGCAAAGAAAACATTTCACAGGATAATAGAGAACTGATTGAGGATCATATTAAAGCTCTTGAAAAAGAATGCGAACTGAATGGTATTCGTGTTTCAGTTGGAAAAAATATTACCGTTGAAGAATTAATTAATAAAACAAAGCAATCAGATTTGCTCATCATTGATTCGGAAAGTGAATTCACAGAACACCTTTTGACAAAAGCTCATTGCCCGGCATTTATTACTTCAACCGATAAAATGCCTGAAAAAGTAATTTTAATGTACGACAATAGCCTTTCCGGAAAAATTGCTGTTGAAATCTATATTTCCCTTTTTCCTCAATTTACAAATTTGCCTACTTATCTTTTCTCCATTAATGCTAAGCAGGAAGATGAATTGGAAATACAATATTTTAAAGAAAAACTTAAACCGCGTATATCCAATATTACCTTACAAGTTACAAATGGAAATAAAAAAAATGAATTTAAAAATTTTATAGCCGAACTGGATGTTCCGGTTTTAGCTGTAATGGCAACATCTGCCACCAGCGCTTTATCTCATTTCTTTCATCCAAGCTTGGTTAAAATTGTCTTGAATGAAAAAAACATTTCTTTATTTATTGTAAATAATGAAGTGAGAGGCTGAAATGGTGACCCTCCAGGCTGATTATTGAGTGCGTTTTGTTGCAGATAATATTTGCGCCGATCTTGAAATAATTTCTTATCATTTTATTTTCGTTTACAGGTCACTGTTATAGTAAACCAACAAATAATCTGAATTTTCATTTTCCAATTTTCATATTTGCACATTTGCATTTATTCACTCCTCAAACTCTTCACTGGATTTGCAATTGCTGCTTTTATTGCCTGAAAGCTTACTGTAAATAAAGCGATTAATACCGCAGTAAGTCCTGCAAACAAAAATATCCTCCAGTTAATATCTATCCGGTATGCAAAATCCTTTAGCCAATGATGCATGAAATACCATGCAATGGGTGCTGCTATCAAAAATGAGATCAATACTAATTTTAAAAAATCTACTGATAACAAGTTGACAATATTTGAAACAGAAGCGCCCATCACTTTTCTGATGCCAATTTCTTTTGTGCGCTGTATCGTACTATAAGAAGCCAGCCCTAATAATCCCAGACAGGAAATAAAAATAGCAAGTATGGCAAAATTCAAGAACAGGTTTCCAAATCTTACTTCACTTCGATATTGCCGGTTAAAAAATTCATCTAAAAAATAATAATTGAAAGGCCTGTCAGGAATCAGTGTTTTCCATTTATTCTCAATAGATGCAATCGTTTTTGGTAAATTACCTGCTGCTATATTTACAGAAATCAGATTACATCCATCAGGTTCTATTCTCATGCTTAATGGTTTTATTTCTTCCTCCAGGGACCGGAAGTGAAAATCTTTCATCACGCCTATGATTTTTCCTTCCCTTCCCCATTGTTTAAAGCGCTTTCCTATTGCCTGTTCAGGGGAAGTGTAACCAAATAATTTTACCGCTGCTTCATTTAAAACCATTGCCT
>DATILZ010000442.1:0-3795 GCA_035475995.1 Hanamia sp.
AAAGATTCAGTTCTTTATTATAAGTGGAAACTGTAGAAAAGAAACAATCACGGTTATACATATCCGGTGAATAATTCAGGTTGGGGACATTGAAAGGAGTGAAATCTTTCGTGTCCGTAATCCATGTCAGCATATTAAAATTGGCATACAGCATTTTTTCTATCAACGATCCTTTAAAGCCTTTGCCTTCAGCTAGGCGCGATTGTGAGGAGATAATAAACTGCTGATGCGATTTCCAGGGCTCCACAAAAATATAAGTAGTCTTTTCTACTTTTTTGCCCAAGGGAAGAATATTGTAAGGCTCCCTCTGTGGCTCGTGTTGAACGATCCTTAAGTCTTTTATTTGCAAATCAGATTCTTTTCGGGATTGTGTGCCAACAAACAAAGAAATACTATCATTTTCTATATATGGCACGAGAATACTTCCTTTGAAAAGCGTCCATTCATTTTTATTTATAGGAAAATTATCAATATACTTTAAGCCATCTTCCAGTTCTACTGTTTTTTCTCCGTTCCTAACCCTGAAAAGCTTTAAGGCGACGGGAGAATTTCCTTTACACCAAAATGAAATTGTATAAACATTCTTGTCTTTCAGCGGCACTATAAAATCAATGCCGGCTCTGTTTCCGCTATGACCTTTTATTGAAATAATATTAGCGTCATTTTTTACCTCTGCGTTTTCATTTTCAAATAAAGTTGGCAATTTTAATATTGTTTTAGAACCCGCATCCAGGTTATACATTTCACCATAAGTTTGCCTGATGTAGTTATTATTTTCGGCTCTTTCGGATAAACCCGCAATGGAAAATAATTCAGGATCAGAAAGCCTTCGTAAACCTACAAATCCACCGCCACGGCCGCTAAAACGGCGGCGTGTATTTCTTGTGTACTGATTTTTATATCCTGCATCTGTCAGAAAACCGACTACATTATTATCTGTCGTAATAAAACCTGCTGAAGGAAACATCTCATGAACCAGTCCTCCAGGAAAACTATCGTATTCAAATGTTACATATCGCAACGGTTTTTGTGCAGGCCGGGAGGTTTCTTTTAATATATAATACATATCCGGCATTGATGGCTGAAATAATTCGACCTTCTGTTTTATCACATTTGGATTTACTATCTGATAATTTACTGTTACTGATATATCAGCATCAAATTCTTTTAGGTAAGAATTTCTTTTTAAGGTAATGCTGTTTTCATTTCGGGTCCAGCTTTCACCGGTCCAGTGATCCATGTTTGCTTCGGTACTCAGATCAAGATTATAAAGTTTAAGAGAAAATTCTTCCGAATCTGTAACTATTAATTGGCCATTATTATATATATCTACCCTAAAACCTTGCTGTGCATCGCCTGTGATTTTAAGCGAAACAGGCTGACACAAAGCTGAAGAAGCATTTAATAAAAGAAATGCAGAAAGAAAAAAGAAGAGCAGCTTTGTGTAATGTAATAACATAATGCAGCAATTGAGAGCTAAAGCTACCTTTTGCCGGTAATGAACTTATACACTATAGTAACAATTCACTGTACTGGAGTTACATTTTTAGTGGAAATGCTTGATTTTGACAGTAAAACAATAAATAAGCGGAATTTGTATTTTTAATTGAGGAAGAAAAGAAGGTACTTCTGAGGGATAACAGAAAAAAATGATCATGTTTATTATTTGTTTCAGGCGAAGAGTATTCGCGATTTTTTTTAAAAAATCGTAAACCTGCCGATACTCCTGATTTCTATTTTTTGATAGTGATTAAAATGGAAGGAGGATATTTTCATGGAAAATATAAAAATCGAGATCTTTTGATTTTACTCCCTCACCGCATTTTGCTCCCGATATTCATTCGGCGAACAGTTGTATCTTTTTTTAAATTCTCTGAAAAAATAGGATTGATTGTTGAATCCGGTGCGGTAAAATATTTCAGTAACAGTAAGATTTGTGGTGGTTAATAATTGAGCAGTATTTTTCAAGCGGATGTGTTTTATAAATTCACCCGGTGTCATGGCTGTAAGGCTTTTCAGTTTTCTGTATAATTGCATTTTGCTCATACAAAATTCCTTCTCCAGAAATGCTGCAGTCAAATCTATACTCTCCAGGTTTTGCTCAATTACTTTTACGACTTTTAATAAAAAGCTCTTGTCACTTTCCGGCATTTCTGTTTCACTGAGCAAATCTGAGGAAGAATTGCTTTTAAAGATATCATGCAGCTTTTGCCTGTATTCCAATAATTTGCGGATCCTTACTTTTAAATGGGTAGTATTAAATGGCTTGGGGATATAAGCATCAGCACCGGCTTCATATCCTTCGATACGATGATCTTCGCTTCCTCTGGCCGTCAGCAAAATAAAAGGGATCTGGCAGGTGCGTAACTCATTTTTTATTTTATTGCACAGCTCCAATCCATTCATGTGGGGCATCATTACATCGCAAATGATCAGATCCGGCAAAATTTTGTCTATTAATCCCAGTGCTTCAATCCCGTCTTCTGCTTCATATACAATGTAATCCTCGTTTAAAATATCTTTTAATAAAAACCTTATCTCAGACTCATCTTCTATTACCAATAGCTTTTTCTTTTCCTGCTCCAGGAGGTCCTGGAGAATTGCATCTTTATTATTTTCAGTTGTAGAAACGGGATGCATGTTTTCGTGATATGTGGTAATGGTTTTATATAAATATGATGGCTGAACGCTATTGTTTTTATTGTTTGCAATAAATGTATTAGCTGGTAACGGTAGAAATACATTAAATGAAATCCATCCATTTTCACTAACCGCATCGATTCTTCCAGTGAGCATGGTAACCAACTGCCGGGTAAAAGCAAGCCCGATTCCGGTTCCGAATTTATCAGCACGTTCATTATTTTTTGAAACCACATAAAATTTGTCAAACAGCCTCCTCAATTGTTCAGCCGGAATTTCAATGCCCGAATTAGCAACTGTGATCTCCAGTTCATTAGTCATAATATTTTCATTCGCCGTAAAAATTACCTGCTCATTTTTGCCTGAATATTTGAATGCATTCGATAAAAGATTAAAGATTATTTTTTCCACCTTATCCTCATCTATCATTCCGGCTATGCCGGGTTTAATATCAAATTCATAATGAATTTCATTTTGTTCACTCAAAGTGATAAACGGCTCCGTAAGATTATCTAAAAGTCCGCTGATATCTCCATACGAATATTGGTTTTCAAAAAAACCAGCTTCCACTTTTCTGAATTCCAAAAGTTGCTGTACGAGATAAGTAAGTTTAGATGCCTGCTGATGAATTAAGGATAAAAAATAAGGCCTTTCTTTGTTTGGAATACTCACCGGTTTGTCAATAAATCTTTCAGTAGCGCCCATGATGAGGGTGAGAGGCGTTTGCAGTTCATGAGCTATATTGGTAAAAAAACCAAGCCGGTTCTGGTGTATCTCTTCTTCTTTTTTCCTCATCAAATGCTCTACTTCTAACTGATGTTTTATTTCAAGCTTATTTTTTCTATATCGGTAAATAATATAGATTATTATTGATAAAAGTAAAGCATAGACTAAAAAGGCATAGGAAGTAAGCCAGAAATATTGTTTTACCTGGAAGACAAGCAGAGGCATTTCTTTCGTCCATGAACCTTCACCATTGCTCCATTTAATTTTCAGTTTATAATTGCCCGGTAAAATATTACTGTAAATAATTTTGCCAGTAGTGCCGGCATAATGCCATGTTTTATCATAACCTTCCAGAAAATAACTGTATTCGCATTTATCTGCATTTAAAAAACTAAGTGCTTTTATATTCAGCTCAAAAAAATTATTTTT
>DATILZ010000443.1:0-1630 GCA_035475995.1 Hanamia sp.
AAAAAGGAGAGTTGGTGCTTAATGCAAAAATATGAGGTAAAAAATATCTTGCTGAATTGGCTATATGGATGGCCATTTCGCGGTTTTCCATACCTACATGCACATGCAAACCGAATATTAAATTACTTCTGGCTGCCTCCTGAAGTTCCTTTACAATATCGCTGTAACGTGCATGATCAGTGATCAATTGCCTTTCCCAGTGACTGAAAGGATGCGTACCGGATGCACCGATCCATAAACCAAGATCGCCCGCAATATTTGAAATGGTTTTTCTCAGATTGGCAACATCTATATAAGCGTCATCAATGTCCTGGCAAATATCAGTGCCTACTTCCACCACCGCCTGATGCATTTCTGCTTTGACTTTGTCCTTGATTATTTTTTCGCCTTCCTGTACTATTTTCTGTTCATGGCTTTTTAATTCCCGTGTATCCGGATCTAATACCATATACTCTTCTTCAATTCCAATCGTAAAATGTTTGTAGGAAATAGCAGGCATTTAATTATTGAATTATGACATTATTAAATTATTCAATTATCGTATTTTGGTAATTGTCAAATTTTCGGATTTTCAAATAAGTACATTAAGCTTCTATCAAAAAAGTTCCCAGGTCAATCACTTCGCCTTCTTTCATAATGAATTCTTCAATATTCGAAAGATCAAGATTGGACATTACTTTACTTTTAAAAATTTCCTCTTTGTTCTTATAAACAACAAAATAAAAATCTGGTTTGTCATCAAGATTAGCCGGTTGTGAAAAATCACCTTGTGAAAAAAGAAACTTTGCGATACCGTCTTCATCCGGCACAGATTCGCCTAAATAATCATCATTGAAAATGTCTTTATCGTAGAGGCGGACGGAATATTCGCTTCCGGTTACAGGCTCATCGTTTCCTTTGCAGATGAGACGCACTTTTACCTCAATATTCATTTCTTTATTTAATGCTATAGATGGCATATATTTTTTTTGAAAAGTAATGAATTTTGTTGAAATAAATAAGCGTCAGGAAAAATACAAATTCTGTTTATTTATCTCTTTACTGATTGTATTTATTCATCGAGTTTCAAAACCGCCAGAAATGCTTCTTGTGGTACTTCAACGTTGCCAATCTGCTTCATTCGTTTTTTACCTTCTTTCTGTTTTTCCAGTAATTTTCTTTTCCTGCTGATGTCTCCGCCGTAGCATTTAGCGGTAACATCTTTGCGGATAGCGCTGATGTTTTCGCGGGAAATTATTTTTGAACCAATTGCAGCCTGGATCGCTATTTGGAATTGCTGGCGCGGCACCAGGTCTTTTAATTTTTCGCAAAGTTTTCTTCCAAAATCCTGTGAACGTAAACGATGAATTAGCGAACTTAATGCATCTACTTTTTCTCCATTCAATAAAATATCCATTTTTACAATATCACTTTCGCGGTAGCCTATTGGATGATAATCAAAAGATGCATAACCACGCGTTACGCTTTTTAACCTGTCATAAAAATCAAAAACAATTTCAGTCAAAGGCATTTCAAAGCTAAGTTCTACCCGGCTTGGCGTTAAATATCCCTGGTTGGTAAGAATACCCCTTTTGCCAATGCAAAGCGTCATAATATTGCCAATATAATCCGGTTTCGTGATGATCTGCGC
>DATILZ010000444.1:0-30108 GCA_035475995.1 Hanamia sp.
AAAGATTATGTGAAATATGGCGCCAGTGCTGTTTCCGTACTTACTGACGATGAATTTTTTGGTGGCTCTTTAAGTGATTTAAAGGAAGCAAGAATTAATGATATTCCGATTCTGAGAAAAGATTTTATTATTGATGAGTACCAGATTGCAGAATCGAAAGCCTATGGTGCAGATATTATATTATTAATTGCAGCATGCCTTTCGACCGAAGAAGTAAAAAGATTTTCAAAATTTGCAAAAAATATTGGCCTGCAAATTTTGGTGGAAATTCATAATGAAAGCGAATTGGAACATATTTGTGATGATATTGATGTTGTTGGAATTAACAATCGTGATTTGAAAAGTTTCAAAGTTGATTTGAATCATTCTATCGAATTATGTAAAAAAATTCCTTCAGATAAAATTAAAATTTCTGAAAGTGGAATTGGTGATGTAAAAACAATTCTTTTTTTAAAGCAGAATGGTTTTTCCGGATTTTTGATGGGTGAAAAATTTATGAAAGAAAAAAATCCAGGTGAGGCATTTGGAGATTTTGTAAAAGAATTAAAGAATTTTGAAAACACCAATTATAGCCACGAATTACACTAATTAGAAAGAAAGACAATTGGTGTAATTCGTGTAAAAAGATTCGTGTTTATAAAAAAATCGTGGTTCAAAAAAGAAGAATCGTGTTTATAAAATGAGAATGATGAAAATAAAAGTGTGTGGAAATAGGAATCTTCAGCAATTGAAGCAATTGGAGAATCTTGAAATTGATTATGCCGGTTTGATTTTTTATCCACAATCACCGCGATATATTTTAAAAAATATATCGGGTAAAGATGTTTGTGATTTGAATTTATCGATTCCAAAAGTTGGCGTTTTTGTGAATGCAACTGAAGAAGAAATTTTTAAACAAATTGAAGATTTTGATTTGGATATTGTTCAGCTTCATGGAGATGAAACGGCAACATTCTGCAGCCACATCAGTAACCAGATAAAAGTGATTAAAGCATTTCGTATCAATGACTCCGATTCAAATATCGATTGGTTGGTAAAGGAATATGATGAAGCTTGCGATTATTATTTATTTGACAAGGCAAACGCCGGTTTATATGGCGGTACCGGTGAAAAATTTGACTGGAATTTGCTTTCCGATTCTAACATAGGAAAACCATTTTTTTTGAGTGGTGGCATCAGCAGCAGTGATGCAGAAGCGTTGAAAACATTTCATCATCCCTTTTTTTATGGTGTGGATGTAAACAGCAGATTTGAAATAGAACCCGGCATAAAAGATATGAAATTGATAAAGGAATTTGTAAATCATTTGAAAAAATAAAAAATTATAAAATGTGGGAAGTAGATGAAAACGGCTATTATGGCCAGTTTGGTGGTGCATATGTTCCGGAAATGCTGCACAATAATGTAGAGCATCTGAAAGAAAGCTATTTAAAAATTATAAACGAAGAAAGTTTTAAAAAAGAATTTGATGCGCTTTTAAAAGATTATGTAGGAAGGCCAACGCCTTTGTATCCTGCGGAAAGATTAACTGAAAAATATCGCGCCCAAATTTTTTTAAAGCGGGAAGACCTTTGCCACACCGGCGCACACAAAATCAATAATACGATCGGACAGATTTTATTGGCAGAAAGACTTGGCAAAAAAAGAATCATTGCCGAAACCGGCGCCGGCCAGCATGGAGTAGCAACCGCAACTGTTTGCGCGTTAAAAAACCTGGAATGTATCGTTTACATGGGCGAAAAAGATATCGAACGCCAGGCGCCAAATGTAGCAAGAATGAAGATGCTGGGAGCAAAAGTAATTCCGGCAATAAGCGGTAGTAAAACGCTAAAAGACGCCACCAATGAAGCTATCCGCGATTGGATCAATAATCCCAATGATACTTATTATTTAATTGGAAGCGTGGTAGGCCCTCATCCTTATCCTGATATGGTGGCGCGTTTTCAAAGTGTGATTAGCAAAGAGATGCGGTTACAATTAAATGAAAAAACAGGGAGCGAATTGCCGGATTATGTATTGGCATGTGTTGGCGGAGGAAGCAATGCTGCCGGCGCTTTTTATCATTTTTTAAATGAAGATTCTGTGAAATTAGTAGCGGTTGAAGCTGCAGGATTTGGCATCGAAAGTGGTATGAGTGCAGCTACAACACAATTGGGTTCCATTGGTATTTTGCACGGAAGCAAAAGCTATGTAATGCAAACGCCGGATGGCCAGGTAATAGAGCCACACAGCATTTCCGCAGGTTTGGATTATCCGGGAATCGGGCCGATGCATGCAAATTTATTTGCGACAAAAAGAGCGCAATTTATGAATGCAACTGATGATGAAGCCCTTACTGCTGCTTTTGAACTGGCAAAATTAGAAGGAATAATTCCTGCTTTAGAATCAGCTCATGCATTGGCGGTTTTGCCTAAAATAAAATTTAAAAAAGAGAATGTAGTTGTAGTAAATCTGAGTGGCAGAGGAGATAAGGATATGGATACTTATATGAAGAATTGATTTGCTGATGTGATGATTGCGCAAAACCATTTAATTTATAAATAAGAAATGCGATTATTTCTTTGTTTGTTGCAACTGCATAAAAAAGTTATTAGAATTATTCTTCCTGTTTCTTCAGAGAAATAAAAAATAAATAAATGAATTCCATTCAAAAATTATTTTTAGAAAAGAAAAAAAATATCCTGAGTATCTATTTTACTGCTGGTTTTCCTCAATTAGACGATACCGGAAAAATCCTTGAATCATTGCGGCAAAACGATGCTGATATGGTAGAGATCGGGATACCTTACAGCGATCCACTGGCCGATGGCCCTGTAATACAGAACAGCAGTATGAAGGCTTTGCAAAATGGGATGACGGTAAAGATTCTCTTTGATCAGCTAAATCATTTTCATTTGCAAACATCAGGATCAAAAAAGAATGCTCCATTAATTTTAATGGGATATCTGAATCCTGTACTTCAATATGGCTTTGAAAAATTTTGTGCAAATGCAAAAAGTTGTGGCATCAGCGGAATTATACTTCCAGATCTGCCGATAAATGAATATGAAAAAGAATACAAAACAATTTTTGAAAAAAATGACCTTGATTTTATTTTTTTAATTACTCCTGAAACTTCTGAAGAAAGAATCAGGAAAATTGATTCACTGAGCACTGGATTTATTTACGCCGTTTCTTCTTCTTCCATCACAGGAAAAGATACAAACATGAACGCACAGAAAAGTTATTTCGAGAGAATAAAAAACATGAATTTAAAAAATAAAATAATGATTGGTTTTGGTATAAAAGATCATCACACTTTTACAAAAGCATGTGATTACGCTTCCGGCGCTATTATCGGAACTGCTTATATTAAAGCAATTGAACATGCAGAAAATATTGAAACTGCGAGCAAAACATTTCTTAACTCAATTTTAGAGGGATAATATTGCCTTAAAAAGGATATTATTTTTAAAAAAATTAAATTTGCGATAATATATTTTACGATGAAAAAACTTTTATTTTTATTAATAGCACTTCCTTTTTTTGGATTTTCTCAAACCGCTTCAAAAGATTTTGAAATTTCAGGAAACGTTACCGGTTATTCAGATGGTACTTCCGTTTCTTTTTTAAATCAACAATCCGGGGTTCCTGAAAAACAGGCAACAATTGAAAAAGGCAAATTTCTTATTAAAGGAAATCTTGCTGAGCCTTCATTTATCGTTTTGGTTTTTGGGGATCAGCCACCGGCTGTTCCATTATTTATCGACAACAGCAAAATAAAAATAGAAGGCGATAAAAATAATTTAGAGAACCTTTCTATCACAGGTTCTAAAAGTCAGAATGAATTTGCAGAATATTCAAAAGCGATGAAGCCTTATGAGAAAATATTCATGCCTGATTCTGCTAAAGATGCCGCTTCTGTGGCAGCAGTGGAAAAGATCAGTGAGAATTTTGTAAAAAAATATCCGTCATCTTATGTAGCACCCATCGCTATTATTCGTATTTTACAATCTTCTGAAAATGCAACTGAAGCTGATAAGTTATACAAATTATTATCAAAGGATGTAAAAAATTCAACGCTTGCAAAATATGTTGGAGAGCAGTTGGAACTTGCTAAAATAAATCCAATCGGATCCCAGATTATTGACTTTTCACAAGCAGATACTTCCGGTCATCCTGTAAAGATTTCTTCACTTCGTGGCAAATATGTATTGATAGATTTTTGGGCAAGCTGGTGCCGCCCGTGCCGGATGGAAAACCCAAATGTGGTAGCTGCATTTAATAAATATCACCAAAAGAATTTTACCGTTCTTGGCGTTTCTCTCGATCAGGCGAAAGAAGCTTGGCTGAATGCAATTCATATGGATGGCCTTACCTGGACACATGTTAGTGATTTAAAAGGCTGGGGAAACCAGGTGGCTGCCCTGTTTAAAGTCATCAGCATCCCACAAAATATTCTAATAGATCCCACAGGGAAAATCATTGCAAAAAATCTACGTGGACAAGCATTGAATGATAAACTAAGCGCAATACTTAATTAACTAATTTGAAAAAGTGAAAATTTGAAAATTTGAAAATTTGACCCAAACAAGCCGAACCTTATTACCTTAGTAACTGCTTGCTTCTCTTTTCAAATACCTTATTGCCTTTTAAGACTTACTAAGGTAATAAGGTCTGTTTGAGTTGTTATTGATTTTTTACTAAGGTAAGAAGGTTTTGATTAAATTCTTTTACAAAAACAATTGCATAAAGGGGGCTGTGATTTCCGGTCGTAGGATGTGCTAATTTGAAAATTTTAAACAAATATACCCAACCTTATAACCTCAGTAATTACCTACTTTCTCTTTTCAAACACCTTATTACCTTCTTGCAGGTTTTAAGGCTGAATAAAGTAATAAGGTCTGGTTGATTTGTTATTGGGTTTTTATGAGGTTAGAAGGTTTCGACTAGAGTTCTTTTACTTCAATAATTCGATAATTGGCTTTGATTTCAGTTCGCTTTACTGATTCACAGGCTCTCTTTTATAAAACTTAAACCCACCTTCCTGTTTTATCAAAGTGCAATTATTACAACTGCTATCAAAAGAAGTATTGGTAACTTTTACAACAAAAAAAGCAGGTTTGGTAATATTTCCTTTTAATAAAAGCTGCTCATCTTTTTCTCCATAAACGGGTGTCGCTGGTTTTTTTGCATAAAAATATTGGGCATAACTTTTAAATCCGATAGGCCATACATATACATCTTTTCCGGCAAGGCTTTCATAAAAATCTATGGCTGGCCCTTGCGAATATTTTTCAATTTTTGGAACCACAGCAAGCAGGTAAATAAACAGGCAAATAGCAGTAGAATAAAAAAGAAAAATGATCGCCATGCGGTTTTTCTTTTTGTAAAAAAATAAAACAGCCAGAATTACGGCAACGAAATAGAGAATGCCAATGAGGCTCTCAAAGCCACTCCAGTGAACCGTTACATTCAAACTTGCTGCCGCAAAAGGATCTTTCAGATAAGGCAAGATCAATTCATGATGATTGGCTACATAAGGAAGCGCAGCGAGCAAAAATGAAAAGACGAATCCCATGCATGCAATTAAAACTAAAAGAGGAATTCGCATTTTTTGTTGCTTTGCTATCAGAAAATCAAGGTAGCATGTAGCCATAAACGAAAGAGGCATATAAGTAAGTGAAGAGTAATGAACGATTTTTGTGGTAGTGATACTAAAGAGAATCATCACTGTCCAGAAAAGTATTTTCATCAGCCTTAAAAAGTCTCTATTCATTTCACCACCATGTAGCTTTCTCCAACTAGTATTTTTTCCAAAAAGAACGGGCAAAGCAATGACGGAAATAGGAAAGCATCCGATAAATACAACCACAAAATGATAATAAAATGGTTCGCCATGGCTGGCAACAGGATGCAAAAAAAGATCGGCCTGGTAAGCAAGAAATTCTTTTAAAAACCAAAAGCCGTTTTTCATAATTTCTTCTCCAAACCATAGCAAACAAACCAGAGTAAAAAAGAAAATAAACAACAAGATCTTTTTAATATTCGGAAAGTTTTTAAACCGGGTAAATAAAAAATAAACAAAAAATGAAATCAGGAAGACCAACAACCCAACCGGCCCTTTTGTTAAAGTAGCGAGACCAATGAAAAGCCCTGCCAGCGAAGGATACACATATTTATTTTTAAAAACCTCTCCTGAAACATCGAGATACATAAAATAAACAGACAGGAAAATAAAGTAATTAAAAACGGGGTCAATGATTCCTGATTTGAAATATAAATGTGGCAGAAAACTTCCGAGGTAACTGATGGCCCAAATAAAACCAAAGCGTGGTGATTTATATTTTTTGCCGATGAGAAAAAAAGTAACCAGCGAAATAATACCGCAGATGGCATTTGGAAATCTTGCTGCAAATTCATTGATGCCAAAAATTTTCATGGAAGCAACCTGCAGCCAGAAAAACAAAGGCGGTTTTTCCCAGAAAGGCTGAAAATTAATTTGTACCCTGTGATAATTTCCGGTAATGATCATTTCGCGCGCCGACTCAGCAAAATTGATTTCGTCCCAATCAAAAAGATGAACTCCTCCCAGGAAAGGAATAAAGAAAATGATACCCGATAATATAATGATGACGAGGTATAAATTACTTTGTCTTTTATTTATTGGGTTAGCAATTTCCATTTATAAATTTTGATTTTCGTAAGAAAATAAAGTATCGAAACTTTCAACACGCCCAACCCATAAGTAATGCTTCTTTTTAAATTAATAGAAGAAGCATCCTCGAAATATTTTGTTGGACAGGTAATTTCGCCTATCTCAAAACCATTATAAAAAATTTGTGCCACCATTTCATTATCAAAAATAAAATCATCTGAATTTTGATGATAATTTATTTTTTTCAACACCTCTTTATCATAAGCACGATAACCGGTGTGGTATTCAGAAAGCTTTTGATCCATCATCGTATTTTGAAACAATGTGAGCATCCTGTTTGCAATATATTTATACAAAGGCATTCCTCCTTTTAAAGCACCCTTTCCTAAAATCCTGCTTGCAAAAACTACTTTATACAAATCATTGCCAATCACTGAAACCATTGCCAGGATCAACTTTGGTGTATATTGATAATCGGGATGGAGCATTATAATAATATCGCCATTCAACTCCAGCGCTTTATCGTAACAGCTTTTTTGATTGCCGCCATAGCCTCTATTTACCGTATGCTGAATGATATGCTTTATTCCAAGTTCCTGTGCCACTTCAATAGAATTGTCAGTGCTGTTATCATCTACCAAAACCAATTCATCTACAACATCCATTGGGATTTCTGAAATCGTTTTTTCCATTGTCAATGCCGCATTGTAAGCAGGAAGAACCACAATAACTTTTTTGCTGTTATACATTAAATAAAAGAAATTAATTTTTGCAAAGTAAAGTCATTACTGTTTAATTAAAACATAGCAATAATCGATTTCAATATGCCTGATTAGCATATTAATAAATGGAGGTAGATCACAAATTCATATATTTTTGAAAAATAGTACCGGCACTATTTAATATCTAAATGTTAACTTTATCAGACTATGCTACAACCTTCCCTATCCAAAAAAGCCTTTTGGGATATTAAGGCTTACAAATATTTTTATTTATGGGTGCAACAATAGGAATTGGAATGGTTTGTGGTTTCCACCTATGCTTTACGGTTGAGATTTTATCGAACCGATATACTACTACTAATAATAATAAAATAAAATAATTAAAATTCCTATTTCTCAAAATATGCCACGCTTCCGCCTACCCAGTCTTTATCCATATTATATCTCACACCAATCATTTTTCCTTTACTTAATCGTGCGAGATTGTTGACAGCAACAGGCCTAGCGGCTCCTTTTTCCCAAAAATAAAATATCCTTATTTCTGCTTTTGCCGGAATATCCGGCGTTTTTATTACATCTGCATATTTTACTTTGCGTTGCAAAATCCAATTTTCCGGATCGCGTACTTTATCAATATCGGCTTTGGTAACATCAATAATCACACCTTGTCCGGCGAAAGAAAACAAAGGTTTCAAAACATAATTTTCTAAATCATCCGGCAGTTCTTTTATTTCATTCAGATAAAATGTTTCCGGAACGCAGGGATTTTTGATCAGAGGTAATGTGAACTTGCTGATGCGGTAAAACCAATTGGGGTGCGGCACCCACTCTACATCCAACGATTGCGTAATATCAACCACAGCGCCAAGTGAATCTTTTATTTGAGAAAGCTCATCAAAAATAATGCGGTTGTAAATTCTTTTTATTTCAATTTTTTTTCCGTCTTTTTTATAGTATAATTTTTTTCCGTCTTGTATCAAATCTGTAAGGCAAACAATCGGAATTTTCAGATAATTCTGGGTGCAATAAAAATCTATTCTTGTCTTTTGTTCATACGGTTTTAATTCGAGGAGAATCACATTTGCAGGATCATGGCCATTTAAAATAATCTCTTTTAAAAACTGCAAATATGAAGATTCATCATATCCGTTTAAATAGTTAGAAAAATTTTCAGGAATGTGAAAATGCTTTTCAAGAATCTTAGGATAATAAGCCTGAAACCCAAACAGGGTAGGGAATCCCTGCATTTCTACCAATTGCGGTTCCAGTTCGCCTTTTTCATTTTCACAGATGCCAAAATCAAAAGCAATGAAATCTGTATGCTCATTTTCATTTGGAACATTTTCATTCTTTGGAATCGCTCTTTGGGTTTTTTCTTTAAAATCGGGCTTGACGATAATATCCACAATTGCCTCGCATGCATCCAACATCTTTTTGGTAAAATCTTTTGGAATAAAAACCGGTGTTTCCGCTATACGAAAAGTAATATCGCCGGGATGTTTGCTTTCAAGATCCATTAAAAAATCCTGGTATTTTTCTTCGGTAAAATCTTTATTGAATTCGGCTCTTATTTCGGGAATCATATTGTAAATGGTGAATCGTTAAATGGTGAATTACGCGTAAACTTCCTGCAAAGTATTTAATGCAATATTTAAAAAATTGGGAAGAATATGATCGTGTGTCCACAGAATTTTATCCGGATCATTTAATTGCTCAATCATGGATTTCCATTTTTCTACTCCATGATTTTCTATCACTGTTTTCTTTTTCTCATCTGTTTGTAAATAAATACTCATTCCCGCCGCGTCTGCTTCCGGGTGAAATTGTGTTCCGATAAAATATTCTGTAAAACGGATTCCCATCAAAGCCCTTTCGAAAGGAACATGGGGGCGTTCTTTTTCAATACACAAAACTTTTGCACCTGATTCTTTCAAACGGTTTTCATCCGGTTGAATTACCTGGAAATCGCGGCTGTCAACTGCATAAAATGGATCCGGCATTCCTTCAAAAACCGGTTCGTTTTTTCCTGCTTCCAAAAGATGAACCGGAAAAACCCCAAAGGCGGTTGAGCGGCGTTTAGTGATTTTTGCAATTTTAAAATGACGGCATGCAAGTTGAAAAGAATGGCAAATAAAAAAAATATATTTTTTTTGAACATTGGTCGGATTGTTATTGAAATCCTCCATTTTTTGCAACCATTCAAAATAAAGATTATCCCATTCAAGGCCTTCACTTTCTGTAGGGCTACCGGGGCCACCGCTGCTCAGATAAATATCATAAGACATATCCGGCACTTCGTTTTTCTGCCGCACATCAAATTCTTTTGACACAATATCCAGATGATTTATTTCGCCAAACTGATTGATTATTTCGCGCAAGCCCCGCATACCCTGGTTTTTCTGTCCTTCATAAAGATCTAAAATAGCTATTCGAACGGTTTGTTTTTCATTAAAATTCATCAGGCAAATATAATAAAAGGTATTTTTTGGGGATAGTTAAGGTTTAGATAATCGCTTCAATTCAAACGATTTTAAATAGTATTTATGAAATACTTTTTTTTCACCATCCATTCACATTTTCCTCATCTGCACTTTTATATAATTTCTTTTCGTAAATTCCATTTTTAAAATTTTAAAATTAGAATCCATGAACAGAATCAGTGACATCCTTTCACGCAAAGGAAATAAAGCCATTTCGGTATTGCCTGAAACCTCAGTACTCGATGCTTTAAAAGTAATGGCCGAAAATAATATTGGTTCTGTAGTCGTCATGAAGAATGAAAAATTTAAAGGAATTATTACCGAAAGAGATTATTCGCGCAAAGTAATTTTGAAAGGAAAAAATTCTACAGATACAAAAGTGAGTGATATTATGACTACTGAATTTCCTCATTTAAAACCAACGGATACAGTTGAATATTCCATGGAACTTCTTACGAAAAACAATATCCGCTATCTTCCTGTCTTTGAAGAAGATAAACTGGTGGGAATAATTTCAATCAGCGATGTTGTGAAGCAAACGGTCCTCGTTCAACAGGAAACTATCGAGCATCTGGATAGTTATATCAATTCTAAATAAGAATGGAATATTGAAGATTGAAGTTCAAAGTTGAAGGTTCAGGATAAACACAGAATTTCCAAACAAAAAGCGATCAGTAAACGAAAAGTAATACTGATACTGTTTGCTATACAATAATTCAACATTAAATAATTAAATCACTAAACGAAGAAATAATACAAGTTCTGCTTTTAATAATTTAATAATTCAATAATTAATGCTTTCACCAAAAACTGATCATTCAACAAAGCCGGAACTTACGACAGAAGATTTTACCAATCATCCTGAAGTGATTCGTTGCCTGGAACAGTTGGATATGGCTTTTAAAAAAAGTAACCGTCCGTTCATAATTTCAGACGTATATGATGATGAAGGAAACCAATATGTAAACCTGGTACAAAAAGGCGGAGGCGTTCTGGGTGTGGCTTTGGTTGGTTACACATACATTCTGGAAAAAATGGGAATTCGTTTTGTAAGGCTTGCAGGTACCAGCGCTGGTGCTATTAATACTGCATTAATGACGGTAATCGGGGATAAGAAGGACATGAAGTCTGAGCAGATTTTGAAATGCTTGTGCGATCTCAATTTTTTTGACCTGGTAGATGGTAATCCGGCTGCCAAATGGATTATCAGGAAATTTATTACCCAGGAAGATTTTACGAAAAAAATGCAAAGCTGGTTTGCCATATTAATGCTTACAGGTATTTTATTCATTGCCGCCGATATTATTTTCTTTGGCCTTCAATATAAAATTCTTTGGCTTTCCATATTTACTAAAATCTTTTTTGTTTTAACAGGTTCCTATTTTTTATTGATCGCTTTTTTAATTTTTTATAGTAAGAGAACGCTCGAAAAACTGAAGAATGCCGGCTTTGGTATCAATCCGGGAAATTATTTTTATGATTGGATAAAGAAACAGCTCCTTGCAAACGGAGTTGCAAAAGTATCAGACCTGAATAAAAAAGCATCGGCACTTCCAAAATTAAATTTGCGACCCGAAAATCCTGAAAACATAGACACGCTTTGTGGCGATGTCACTTTTATTGCCTCAGAATTGGTTACACAAAATAAAATTCAGTTTCCGGCAATGTGCAATCTTTTCAGGAAGGAAACAGATATTGATACGCTGCAACCGGCAGGTTTTATTCGTGCATCTATGGCGATTCCCGTTTTTTTTGAATCTTATTTTATCAATAATATTCCCAATACCTGTGAAGAAGTAAGAAAAGCATGGCTAGATACTTTGGATGAACACAATCCGCCGTCAGAAGTGCGTTTTGTGGATGGTGGTATTCTTTCTAATTTCCCAATTGATATTTTTTACAATTCCAAAATATTTGTTCCGCGATTGCCATCTTTGGGGATTGACCTGGACGACAGCAAACCTGAAAATAAATCTACGAATCCAATTCACTGGACTTTTTTGGGTTACCTGGGAAGAATGTTTAGTACCATCAGATCCTATTATGACAAGGACTTTTTATTGAAAAATAAATTTTTTGAAAAAGGTATCGGGAAAATTCCTTTATCAGATTACAACTGGCTCAATTTTTTTATAAAAGATCAGGATAAAATCGACATGTTTGTTTTGGGGGCAAAAGCTGCTACTGAATTTTTGATAGGCTTTGACTGGAAGCAATATAAAAATGACCGCATACAAATGCAGGCAAAGTTAACAACAGAGCATATTCCTCAAATTGTAAAAGAGCAATTAAAACCAATAAAGAGTGAATAATTTATCGCAAATGCAAAATCTTTCGGTTACTTTTTGTATCATGTTTGGATTAATGCTTTTGCTTGGCGCTTTTGCAAAATCGCTAAGCAAAAACTTTTATACTTTGCATGTTTTTGTCAGAAAATTCAGTATCCTCGATCTTGAATTCCCGGATTCTTCATTGGAACTTACCACCTACATCCGGGGGATTTTTTTATTGCCAAAAGAATTGGCGCAGCGGTCATTGCGATCACTCAAAACTTATCTGTATCTCGATTTTCTTTTTATTCCCCTCGTTTATGGTTCTTTATTTTTACTCTGCATGTTGATCTCCTATAAATTGACTTTTTTGGGCCATTATATTTTTTTAATTCTTGCGTGGCTGCAGGTAATTCCATTGATTTGCGATGCAGGAAAAAACTTTTTTCTTTTAAAAAAAATAAGACCTGACGCAGAAGTTTCTAATGAAAGGATCCATAAGTCGTACCTCACTTTAGAAAAAATAAAATGGCTTCTATCGCTGGTCGCGGCTGTTTTCAGTTTGTCGGCTTTATTTTATTTCTGGGTGTCCGGAAAATATTCTGTTGGTTCTTTTCGTTTTATGATAATTGTAATTATTGAAATAATTGTCTTTTTTATTTTAAGAAAAATGTTTGCAAAAGGATCAAAAATTGAACTGGACAAATATCAAAATATTGGTAATTAATGCTGCTTTTTCTGTAACAAAATTTTGTGAATTAATTGCAGCGTCAAAATATAATTAATGCATTTTTAAGATAACTTCGCCCTATGAAAACTAAAGTTTACCTGGCTATTGCGCCAATCACTTTTGCACTTATTTGTTTGTTTACTGCCTGCAACAGCGGCCAGTCTGCTACCGATCATGTGGCTCAATCCATGAACGATTCAGCAGTAAAAGATCAACACCTCGAGAAAGGAAAAGTGTATGAGAAAAAAATGATTGATACGGCTTTATTCAACAAACTTCTGGTGAATATGGCAAACAATGATACTACCGGAAAATGGCCGGCAAAAATGCCATATCCTTTGCCTGGTGCTGTTTTGCCGTTTCACAGGATTGTGGCTTTTTACGGTAATCTGTATTCGAAAAAAATGGGTATTCTTGGTGAACTCCCCAAAAATGAAATGCTTCATAAACTAAAAGAAGAAGTTGCAAACTGGCAGGCAGCAGATTCTTCCCTTCCGGTAATTCCGGCTTTGCATTATATTGCTGTAACGGCACAGGGAGCTCCCGGAAAAGACGGCAAACACCGCATGCGCATGCCTTCCGGTCAGATTGACACGATTATGAACTGGGCGAAAGATATAGATGCTTTGGTATTTTTAGACGTGCAGGTTGGCCACAGTTCAGTAAGAGATGAAGTACCGCCTTTGGAAAAATATTTGCAACTGCCACAGGTTCACCTTGGAATTGATCCTGAATTTTCTATGAAAGACGGCCATGTTCCGGGTAAAAAGATTGGGACGTTTAGTGCAGAAGATGTAAATACCGCCATTGATGATCTGGCAGCTTTGGTAAAAAAATATAATCTTCCGCCTAAAATTTTAATAGTACACCGTTTTACCCAGGGGATGATCACTAATTATCAGCAGATAAAAAAAGTACCGGAAGTACAGGTGGTAATGGACATGGATGGCTGGGGCGATAAAACTTTGAAACGCTCTACTTACCTGCGTTATATTTATAAAGAACCTGTTGAATTTACAGGCTTTAAATTGTTTTATAAAAATGATACCAGGACCGGCAACAATCAACTTTATACACCGCAGGAATTATTAAAATTTATCCCAAAACCTATTTACATTCAATACCAGTAATTTTTTTATGAAAACCAACTTTGTTTTTATCGCATTATGCATTTGCATTTTATCTGCATGCAATTCTGCAACGGCCAGAAAAGATAAAGACCAAAATACAAAATCAGCAGCAACAGTGCATACAGATTCTATCAGTTCAAATACCGAAATGAACACGCCTGTTGCGGATGCTTCAGCAATTCTAGCAAAAAGGCAAGTTCCGGTTTTGTGCTATCATCATATTCGTGAACCAAAACCTGGACAAAGCGAAACCATGAAAAGTTATTCTGTATCGCCGCTTCAGTTTGCACAACAAATGAAAGCGCTGAGAGACAGCGGTTATGAAACCATTTTACCCAATCAGTTATACAATTATCTCGTGCATGGTGGCACGCTTCCTGCAAAGCCAGTAATGCTCACTTTTGATGATACTGACGAAGAGCAATTCAGTATTGGTTACCAGGAAATGAAAAAATACGGATTTAAAGGCGTGTTTTTTATCATGACCATTTCAATCAACCGTCCGCGATATATGACCAAAGAACAATTGAAACAATTGGCAGATGATGGCAATGCAGTGGAATCGCACACATGGGATCATCATATGGTAACAAAATACCAGGGCGAAGATTGGGAAAAGCAATTTGTGAAACCCCGTAAAACCATTGAAGATATTACCGGGAAAACTGCTACTTATTTTGCATATCCTTATGGACTATGGAATGCTGCTGCAATTCCGGAATTGAAAAAAGCTGGATTTAAAATGGCATTTATTTTATCAACAAAAAGAGATTCTACAGAACCATTATATACCGTGAGAAGAATGATCGTTCCCGGCCAATGGTCTGCTACAGGAATGATAAAATCTATGAAGCAAACTTTTAAGTTGGATTAATTATTGAATCATTCAAGTAATGAAGTAGTTTGGTAATGAATTATTTGAGAGCACATTTTTCATTCCAATTAGCCCATCAGCATATTAGTACATTAATTATAATGCTTCCATTTTTTGTCAATTCTTTTGATGATTGCATTTAGTCCATCAAGAGTGCCCTGGTAATAGTTGTTTTTAGCAAAAAAAGGAATAAAATACTTATTGATGATCCGGTATTTTTCATCATAATCCATGTATTTGTTAATTCCGAAATCGGTGCACACAAATAATTTTCTATAATCTTTTGAAATACAAATGACGATTCCGTTGCTTTTGGAAATTTTACCGATTCCCCATTTTTTTAAAAGACGATATGCGAAGTCATTGAACCTGTCCTCGGCTACCATATTAGAATCAATGGTTACAATGCAAATCTCAATGCTGGTTCTTTTCTCCAAATGCTGTAGTATGCTTTCAAGGTTATTTTCCTGGATCGGATTGTACAATCCTTCAAAATCATTTACCCATCCAACAGCCACTGGTAAAGTATCCCAGATAGATTGCCGGTATTTCTGCAACTGAACACTGGTCATCGTTCTATAAGGATGATAATCGGATACAGTTTGTCCCGTCATTCCTGTGCTTAAGAAAAACAGGCAAGCAAAAAGGATTGAAACTATCTTCATAAGCTAAAGGAAATGCTTCTGAGACACAAAAATAAAGTATATATATACGGCAAGATACAATCAGAATAAATAAAAATTATAATGTCTTTTGTGCGTAAAACTTTTTTAGAAAAGAATGAAAAGATTTTCGTTTGTGCATTACACTAGTTTACCTGGTGGCGATCCACCCATGTTCCAGCAAATGAATAAATATCAACGATTTGTAATTTTAAGGTTCTCTTTTTTCTAATCCAAAAAAATTACGCAATCGTTTGTTTATTCCTTCTGCTACGAAGAATAAGAAGTCTTTCTATTTTTTTATTTTTGATTGAATTGGTTTTGTCGCTTATTTATATATTTTCACACCATATATCTTCCATTTCATAAAAATATTTACATGGAGCAAAGCCTCATCAACGGTAAAAAAAACTATACTTCAGAGATTGTAATTATCGGCATCCTCTTTTTTATTTTCGGATTTGTAACCTGGCTCAACAGTACGTTGATTCCATATTTGCAGATTGCATGCGAGCTGCAAACTTCACAAGCTGTCCTGGTAACATTCGCATTTTATATTTCTTATGCTGTGATGGCTTTTCCTTCTTCATGGGTTTTAAAAAAGACCGGTTTTAAAAATGGAATGATGTGGGGATTAATCCTAATGGCCATTGGTGCATTAGTTTTTATTCCTGCTGCGCAAACAAGAACTTATGGATTGTTTCTTACTGGTTTGTTTGTGATTGGTACCGGATTGGCCTTGTTGCAAACTGCTTCTAATCCATACATTACCATCCTGGGACCAATGGAAAGCGCTGCAAAAAGAATGAGCGTGATGGGCATTTGCAACAAAGGAGCAGGCGCTCTTGCACCATTGGTAATGGGCGCTTTTTTGTTAAAAGATTCGGAGGCTTTGATTGAAAAATTAAAGACATTAAATCCGGCAGAGAAGGCGGTAGAATTAGACGCTCTGGCATCAAGAGTGATTGTTCCTTACATTATTATTGCAGCAGTTCTGATTGCGCTCGCTGTATTCATTTATTTTTCCAGTTTACCCGAAGTAAAAGCAGAAGGAGAAGATGCCGGAAAAGATGAAACTAACGGTAATGGACAAACGATTTTCAGTTTTCCTTATTTGTGGATCGGATTCGTCGCGCTGTTTTTGTATGTCGGCGTAGAAGTTATGGCAGGAGATATTATCCAGGTTTATGGAAAAGCGATTGGCATCAGCCTGGATATTGCCAAACATTTTACGAGCTACACAATGATTGGAATGCTGATCGGATATTTAATCGGCATTGTCACTATTCCAAAATATATTTCCCAAACCACTGCCTTAAAAGGTTCTGCAATTCTTGGCGTCATTTTTACTTTGCTTGCCATTTTCACTTCTGGTTATACTTCTGTATTATTTATTGCTTTACTGGGATTAGCAAATTCATTGGTTTGGCCAGCGCTGTGGCCATTGACGATTCATGGATTGGGAAGATTTACCAAAGCCGGTTCGGCTTTATTAATTATAGGAATTGCCGGAGGCGCGGTTTTGCCAAAAATCTGGGCAAGTCTGGGCGAAAAAATTGGCTTCCAGCAAGCTTTTTGGATTATGATTCCGTGTTATTTATTTATTCTGTATTTCGCAGCTTATGGACATAAAGTAGGGACTAAAGCGGTGATCAAAAAAGCATCATAGCAAATTTAATGCACATTTGAAATGACCTGAATCATGAATTTCTCCTTTTCTTTGATGTAATTTTGCATGCAGAAAAGGAAAATTATATGGATGAAGAAAGTAAGCACGAAAAACCCGGAATTTTAAACTTATTGCAATGTAAATGTCCTCGATGCAGGCTCGGGGATATGTTTATCAATAAAAGGCCTTATTCAAAAGGATTTATGAAAATGTATGATACCTGTCCGGTTTGCGGTCAGTATTTTGATATTGAAGTCGGCTTTTATTATGGTTCAAGTTATGTTAGTTATGCTATTACGGTAGCAATAAGTGTTGCTACATTTATAGTTTTCTGGATTCTTGTTGGAATTTCTTACGATGACAACAGGATATTTATTTGGTTGATTTTAAATGCGATCCTGATACTGGCTTTGCAGCCTCCACTTATGAGAATTTCACGCACTATATGGCTGGCAATGTTTACCAAATATGATCCGGATTGGAGAGTTCATCCGGCTGAAGTTCCTGAAAGAACCAATGAAGGTCAAAAAAACGCGTGGTGAGAATTGTTAAGAAATTATTTTTCGTTCAACTGAATTCCTGTTTTTGTAAAAGATATTTTGTGTTGTTTGTATAAATTTCCTGTCGCCATTTTAAATGCCTTTTTGCTCATTGCAAAGAACGAATAGATTTCTTCTGGCGAAGATTTATCATGATATGGAAGATAGCCTTCATTTTCTTTCAGTAAACGAATAATTTTTTCTGTTTCGTCTTCAATCCTGTTGTAGCCTGGCTTTCCGGCGGCAACATCAATTTTATTTTCAGGCAGGATATTTTTGATAAAGCCTTGAAACCGGTCTCCAACGGTAATATTTCTATAAATTTCATTGTGATGCAAGATGCCTTTATGGATATTATTGATAATCACTTCATAACCGATATCGGTGCGGCGGTAAACGATCAGATCAACGATTTCTTTTTCTTTTACCGTCAGGTTTTCATTGGATAAAAAAGATTCTAATTTTTCTGTTGCAGCAAGCCTGCCGGTCTTTTCATCCATCACGATCTTTACAAGATATTCACCGTTTGGAATCATATAATTTTTCATTTTTGATTTAGGGATAAAAAGATCCTTCATCAGTCCCCAATCTAAAAATGCACCCTGATTTGTTACACTTACTGTTTTTAATTTTACAATATCTCCCAAAACTCCAAAAGGCTTTTGTGTTGTGGCTATTGGCCTGTCTTCGCCATCATGATACAAAAAAACTTTTAGTTCATCGCCAATTTTTGTATGCTCAGGTACAAATCTTTTTGGCAATAAGATCCCTGCATTGCCATCATCCAGAAAAACGCCCATTGACTTCTCTTTGATCACTTTCATGACGTTATATTCACCCATTTTTATCATGATACTTTCTGCTATTTATAAGCAAAGTTAGCCGAAGAAATCGGCTAAAACAGATATTCATTCATTTTAGCAATGCTTTCAAAGAAATATACTCTGCATTTACAACTTACATTCCTGTTCGTTTAATAATAACTTTTCTAAACGCATTTATTTTTTTTGTTGCTCCATTCCAACTGAACATTATATCCATCCAGTGTTTTAAATTTCCATGCACAGATATCTCCAATTTCACCATAGTTATCATCATACCATCCACTACCTGGAATTGGATCTGTAATGGCTTCACAAAGTTCATGACTGCTGGTTCCGGTTAAGGCATCAAAAGCTTTATTTCCTCCAAGGCAACCGCTGCAATCTGGATAGGGCATCACCGCATAAAAGGTGCTGTTGTCAGCATTGTTATGATAGCCACAAAAAGAGCTGCATGAGCCGCTGCCGCCCATCGAAACAGTAATTCCTGAATCAAAGTATATGAAATAAAGTGTGTTGCCGTTTGGTTTTGGAAATGATTTATTGCTTTTGATCCAGCTTAAAAGTTGTTTCTGAATTTGTGTGTCTGTAATGCTTTGAGCGGGAGCTTTATCAACAGTGGTAATCGATCCTGTCAGTTTGCCTTTTCCTATCTTATGCTTTGGAGTATCATACTCACTTAATTGATCCATGAGCGTACTGGCCAAAATTGTTTGAAAAAACTGGTTTATTTGAGTGGCGGTATCTTTCAGGGTATTTTGCCAACCCTCACCCCAAAAAACCGTAAAGACTTCTACGTTTTTAATGAGTGGTCCACCTCTATAGGTGAATTCAGTAGTGGCTTTCTTTTTTTTCTTTTTTTTAGCAGCTTCTGCAAGTTCGGGCTGATGCAAAGGAACGACGCGGATGCTTTCAGGATAATTAAAAGGTTTTTTTTGTGCCATGGTAATGAAGTGAAAAAATGAAAATAGAATGTGAATCACACTCAAAATATGTGCCTTAAATTGCTGAAAAGCAGATCCCTTTTTTTCTGGTATTATCATTGTTCCCATTCAGTTATGCCAACGAGAAGGAAGTCTTTAAAACGAAAATGGTCAGCCGATGTCACCAAACATAGTAATGCACTTGACCTTAAAAAAGGAGTTTTTACTCTTCATGATCCAAAAAAAATTGCGGAATCACTGAAAAGTTCTGCCAAACATAGTCATCGCAGAAAAGGAACACCTTTTCAATCTGCCATGTCAATGCTTACCTTTTATATTAATCGGGATGGGAAAAATTTACCAGAAAAACAAAAAGAAATTCTTGAAAAAAGCAAAGATGAACTTCGTGTTCTTTTTGGAAGGGAAAAAAAGACGAAAAAAAATGATTAATCTTCTCCATTCTGCTGGTACCATAATGCAATCTGGTTGCCAATGGCATCTACAAATTTCTGATCTTTCACATTCTTCATTTTCCAGCCTTTATCAGTGCAGTGAATGATGCCCAGGTTTTGTTCATTGATCGTAATTCCCAGTTCGGTACAATGTTCCTCATTGCACACCTGCGGCGTCGGGATTGCTTCACCTGAATATTCTTTTTGTTTGTATTCAAATTGAATCGGAACAGGTTCTTTTTCCAACTGGATAATAAAATCCTTAAGCAATTTTACCAATCTTTTCCTTTCAGTTTTTGGTGTTGCATTCCACTTTTCATTTCCTGCTCTTTTAAATGCCAATTTGTATTTTATACCAGTCATTTCTGTTGTATAATCATTTGCATCTAATTTTTTTACATTCTGATTTGCCAGGATAAACCAGTGATATTCTGTGCCAACCGGCACACCAGAACCTTCAGGTGCATGGCCCGCTCTGCGTTTGATAACATTGTAAGAAATTTCCCAAAGATCAGGAGTAAGCTTTGTTTCATACCATTCGCCTTTGTCATAATACCATTTATGACTACGGCCTACTTTCATCCCGGTGTATTGCTGATTGCCAAAATTCTTAAATTGATTGTAAGCTTTAGAATAATTTTTTTCCGGTTCTTTTTCCTTTGAAGATTTCTTTTTCGGTTTGCTAACAGTTTCTGTTTCCATAGCTTTTTTTAAAAATACTGTAAAAATCCTGCCAGAATTAGGATAAGGAATGAAGAGATAGTATGAATAGTCTTATTTTTACTTTACAAGCTAATTTTGTTGAGGGTTGATGGAATTCGCTTCTGCTGCAATCGCTTCTTTCACGCCTTCTTCATTGTATTCTATAATAAAATTGTTCGTTCCTTCTCCGGTGATAATCGTCATATATTTTAATTGAACCAGTTCTAAAACATTTAGAAAAAGAAAGATCGCATGAATCCGGTCATTGCATACATCAAATATTTTTTCAAAAGAAAGAGACCGTTCTGATTTAATCAGCCCAAGCATATATTGGCGGGTGCCTTCCATCGTGTAATTGTAACTGATAACGGTATGAACCGGGCGGTTTTTTTTATCCAATAATCGTTGTGCTACTTTTTCAAAAGCCTTCATTAATTTGAACAAGGTGACCGTTTGAATTTCAGTACCCTCCGCTGCTTCTTCGCCAATAAGCGAAAGTTCTTCGCGGATATTACCTCGTTTTACCATTAGCATTCTCATCGCTTCCATCTCGCTCATTTTTTGAGAGGCTTCCTTAAATCTTTTATATTCCAGAATTTTATCAATCAATTCCTGGCGTGGATCTATTTCATTTCCCTGCGGATCTAATTCTTTGCGTGGCAACAACATTTTTGCCTTAATACGCATCAAAGTACTGATGAATAAAATAAATTCACTGCTCAGTTCAATGTTGAGCGTTTCGGAATGATGAATATAGTCCAGAAAATCATTGGTTATTTTGGTAATTGGAATGTTATAAATATCAAGTTCATCACGTTCTATAAAAAATAAAAGCAAATCGAACGGGCCTTCAAACTGCGGTAATTTTATTTGATAAATTTCTGTATTCATTTGACAAAAAATATTGGAGGCAAAGAGGGTTTATTGTTTTTAGAAAAAAAAATCCCGGTAAAATTACCGGGATGCAAATCTATAAAATTAAAAATTATCTTCTTCTTAATTCGTCCCTTATTTCGGTTAATAAAATATCGGTAGATGATGGAGCTGCAGGTGCGGCTTCTTCTTTCTTTTGGAACCGGGCAATAAATTTAACCAGTAAGAAAATAACTAATGCAATTACGATAAAATTAATCACTGCCGCCAAAAACTTTCCATAAGTAACCGCTCCCCACTTTAGTTCTGCGATATCCTTAAGTCC
This sequence comes from Hanamia sp., assembly GCA_035475995.1. Classification (GTDB taxonomy): domain Bacteria; phylum Bacteroidota; class Bacteroidia; order Chitinophagales; family Chitinophagaceae; genus Ginsengibacter. The sequence goes on from DATILZ010000444.1 coordinate 21,810, forward strand.
CAATCTGTCCAAAACCGGGGCTAGTATTGCAGGAGTGATAATGTCGGTTACCAAGGAGGAGACAATAGCCGTAAATGCAGCGCCAATAATTACTGCTACTGCCAGATCCATAACATTGCCTTTCATTGCAAAGGCTTTGAAATCTTTCATGAAGCTCATGTTGTTTGATTTAAAGGTTAAAGAATTAGCAAGAACTTGTTGATAAAAACAGATATAAATGTAAAAGTATTCTTTAATAAAAGAAAAAATTATTTTGTACTGCTGCTTTTTTCTGATTCAACCAATTCTTTTCTTAATTGCCGTGCAGTTTTTGAGCTTCCATCATGGCTCCATCCGGGCGGCATAATGAGATATTTTATTTTTAATGAAAGCGGTAAGTCTTTTTGCAGATCATGGGAAATATTTTTCCATTCATGAAAGATAATATTGGTAAGATGATATGGATTTTCTAATTGCTTTGTCAATCCGTATTTTACCGGATCTTCCTTTACTTCTTCCTGGAAAGTTCCAAAAATTTTGTCCCAGATGATCAAAACCATTCCCATGTTTTTATCCAGATAACGGATATTGCTTGCATGATGAACCCTATGGTGGGCAGGACTTACAAAGACCGCTTCAAACCAGCGGGGCATTTTATTAATGTATTGTGTGTGAACCAAAATACCATAAATCTGGGTGAGGCTATACATAAACACAATATCGAGCGGTTTAAATCCGAGCAAAACCAATGGAATAAAATAAATGAAGCGGTAAAGAGGTTGCAAAACAGAAGAACGGAAACCAGTGGTCAGATTAAATTCTTCTGACGAATGATGCGTAACATGAACAGCCCAGAAAAACCGGCAATAGTGATCTACCCTGTGTTCAAAATAGAAAGCAAGGTCTTCAAAAATAAATAGCAGAAACCAATATAGGATTGGATTAAACGAAAAACTAACAAAATGAAAATTGTAAATAAAAACCAGGATCACCACATAAATTGCGCGGAACAAAAGGTCGATTCCGCCATTTAAAATACATAGATACATATTCATCAATGTATCTTTTACCGTATAATATTTTTTTAAATGAAGATTACTTAAAACAATTTCTGCACCTATAACAATAATGTAAAGCGGAGTTGTAATTAATAGCAGTAATTGTTCATTTAACATTTAAATGAAATTTAAACCGACATGATTTCTTTCTCTTTGGCAGCAAGATGTTTTTCAATCAGCGTGATAAAATTATTCGTAACTTCCTGCATTTCCGCTTCTGCGTCTTTGGCTGCGTCTTCACTAAGGCCTTCTTTTTGAGCTTTTTTTATCTGTTCGATCGCATCCCGTCGAATATTGCGAACAGCAATTTTTGCCTGTTCACCTTCTGCATTGCTTCTTTTTACCAGTTCTTTTCTTCTTTCTTCTGTAAGAGGAGGCAAAAATAAGCGGATGATATTTCCGTCATTTTGTGGATTTATTCCAATATTAGCGGCAATAATTGCTCTTTCAATCGGTTGCAGCATCTTCTTTTCCCAGGGTTGAATGGTTAAGGTACGTGCATCCATTGCGCTTAGATTGCCCACCTGGCTTATTGGAGTAGGATTTCCATAATAATCAACTGTGATTCCATCGAGCATGGTAGGATTGGCTTTTCCCGCTCTGATTTTTACCAGTTCACTCTCAAAATGATCCATTGCTTTTCTCATCGAAGTACTTGCGTCCTCTATTATGGCTTTCGTCTCTTCTGTCATTTTATTATTTTTGTTAATAATGATGATTTTGATACCAAACGCGGTATTTTAAAAGTGCACAAATTTATGAAAAGGGAATGAGAAAAAATAAAATGCAATAATCATTTAATCCTGCTGAATCGTTTCTCTTAATACTCTAATAATATTCTGAGTTTTAATAAGTGGTTTTGCATCAAGTTGACCATTGATAACGACAATTTTTCTTTTCGATTTGAAGAAATAGATGATACTTACCAGAAAGGTAGCCCCTCCGATAAGAATAAGCATAACTATAGATGAGCCGGAAGCGCGTAAAAAATAAGCAATAATTATAAATAAAATGTTGGCAGTTACACAGGTAAATGCAACCTTTTTATGGTTTAAACCGAGATCTAATAAGAAGTGATGGATATGATTTCTATCGGGAGAAAAAGGGGAACGACGGCTTAAAATGCGGTGACTTACTACACGCAGCGTATCAAAAAGAGGAACCAATAAAATAGAAAAACCTATAGCTGGTGCAGATTGCAGAGGAAATGCGGAAGCAGGACCGGAAGCAATGTTTATAAATTTTATTACGAGAATAGAATTAATCAGGCCAATCAATAATGAACCGGTATCCCCCATAAATATTTTTGCCGGATTAAAATTATAAATTAAAAAAGCGATAAGGCTTCCTGTAAGCGATAATGCGATTACTGAGTACATAACCTGGCCGGACAAGTAAAAATAACCCCCAAAAGTAATAGAAGTAAGCAATCCAAGACTTCCCGCAAGCCCATCCACACCATCAATCAGGTTAAAAGAATTGGTGATTACAACTATAGTAAACAGGGTAATTAAAAAGCTTACGGTGGGTGAAAGTGTATTGATTCCCATCATTCCATACATGTCTGTAATCCGGATTCCTGCAAATTTTATGAGGATTGCCGCAGCAATAAGCTGACCTACAAATTTTTTAGTGGCAGTTAGAATTAAAATATCATCTTTTATCCCCATGAAAAAGATGATCATAATAGCAGCAATAAAATATTGCAGAACAGAAGCTTCTGATGGTGGAACACCAATAAGCATGGCAATAATAAATCCGGCAAAGATTCCCAATCCTCCCAGTGTTGGAATTACTGCATCATGCACCTTTCTTCCGCCAGGCATATCGAACAGTTTTTTATCTTTGGCTACCTCAATGATTACGGGAATAGAAAAAAAAGTAATCAAAAATGCCAATCCTCCGCTTAAAATAATATTATGCATGCATCGGGGTTATAAAGTAAAAAACCTATTACAAATGTATAATTTTGTTTAAACAATGTTAAACCATCTAAATTAAATAACGAAAAATAAGCAGATTTATTTTATTGGTTGCAGTTATTCATCTGGACTACTGGTTACGACTTTGTCGCTCATTCTTTTCAAAGGATTTTTTCGGTTATCATCGTAAAAATGCTGATTTTTTAAAATATCCAAAGCGCCGAATATCGCGGCTGTAAAAGATGAGGCATCAGCTTTATTTTTACCGGCAATATCTAAAGCAGTTCCATGATCGGGGCTTGTGCGCACAAATGGCAAACCTGCTGTATAATTAATTCCTTCACCGAAAGCCAGTGATTTTAATGGAATTAAACCCTGGTCGTGATACATCGCTAGCACAGCATCAAAGCGGCTTTGATATCCGCGTGCAAAAAAAGCATCAGCCGGATAGGGACCCATAACAATCATGTTGTGGCGTTTTGCCTCAACGATAGCCGGCCTTATAATTTCTGTTTCCTCTGATCCAATCAAGCCCTCGTCTCCTGCATGCGGATTTAAAGCGAGTACAGCAATTTTTGGTTTATCTATATTAAAATCGCGTTTTAAAGAAGCATTCAGAATATTGATTTTACTCAAAATATTTTCTTTGGTAATATACTTTACTATATCTTTTACCGCTACATGCTCAGTAACCAAACCTACCCGGAAATCTCCTGCTGCAAGCAGCATTACCACATCTTCCTGTTCAAAAAAATCTTTGAAGAAAGGTGTATGGCCTGTGTAAGGGAATTCGCTGTTATGCACATTTTTTTTATGAATAGGCAGCGTTACGATCGCATGTATCTGACCATCTTTCAACGCCTGGGTTGCAGTTTTCAGGCTTTTAATTGCATATTTGCCACCAGTCTCGTTTAGTTCTCCCGGAGTAATTACAATTTCTTCATCCCAACTATTATAAATATTTACCTGTTTTGGATTTATTTTGCCGAAATCTTTAATACTGCTAAAATTGAAATTAATGTCAGTAAGAATTTTTCTGTAAAAATTAATGACTTTATTGCTGGCAAAGACAACAGGAGTACAAAAATCAAGTATCCGGTTGTCAGAAAGAGATTTTATAATTAATTCAGGGCCGATACCGTTGATATCGCCGCATGAAAAGCCAATGATTGGTTTCGTTTCTGGTTGGGTAGTAGTGCTCAAAATATTTCAGTTTGCATAGAATTGCAAGGTAATAAATTATGGTTTGATTCGATAACTTGTAATTATTAAGATTGATAAAACTACTTTTATTTTTACCATTTATTATTGCCCACATAACTTTCAACCGGCATCCGGTTCGAAATGCTTCTTGCCAAAGTCATCTCATCGGCATATTCCAATTCGCCACCAAAAGCAATACCACGCGCTATTGTAGTGATTTTAACCGGAATATCTTTTAATTTTTTACTGATATAATAGATAGTTGTATCGCCCTGGATATTTGGGCTTAAAGCAAAGATTAATTCTTCTGTTTTTTCGTCGTTTACTCTTCGTATTAACGAATCTATTTCCAATTGATCAGGCCCAATTCCATCGAGCGGAGAAATAATACCGCCGAGAACATGATAAAGCCCATTGTACTGCTGGGTACTTTCAATCGCTATCACATCCCGAATTGTTTCTACTACGCAAATAAGCTCTTGTTTACGGCTTCGATCTGCACAAATATTGCAAAGCTCTTTATCAGCGATATTCCGGCAACGTGAACAAAAATGAATTTCTTCCCGCATTTTTAAAATAACATCACTGAACGTTTTTACATCGCTTACATCTTTTTTTAATAAATGAAGCACCAAACGTAAAGCAGTTTTTTTGCCAATACCCGGCAGTTTTGCAAATTCGTTCACCGCATTTTCTAAAAGAGAAGAAGAAAAAATCATGGGGCAAAATTAAGAATTATGAAGCACGTTTTGGGTGTAACTTCCGGAAATGAAACTTAAAACATTTTTTAATCCTGCTAAACTCTTTCAAACTATTTCCTTAATTTCTTTATTGAACGAACAAATACACAGTTCTTATTTCTCTAAACCTATGACAAAAAGCTTTCTTACAATTCCACATTCGATTCATTATCCCAATCTGCCCGAATGCTGATCTTTTTGGGAATCGCAATTACTTTTTCCGGTTGTTTTTTCAAATGATAATTGCCCGGATCCCAAGTTCCGTTTTCATTTTCATCGTTTAAAATCCGCAATTCGTAGTCTCCCGGATTAAACAACTTTATTGTCAAAGTGGGCGAAGTTATTTTGAATGAATCGACGATTTCATTATTCTGCACAAACTGCAAAACAGGATGCGCTATTTTTTGAAGATTGGTAAAATTTAATTTTAAACTTCCGTATTCTCTTTCTGCTTTTGTTTTAAAGCTGAGTGTGTCCGGTTTTTTTAACTCGTCTCCGAGCGTATCAATAGCAAAATCTTTATCAATTACCAGTTTATACCTGGTATCTTCAATCCAGTTATTTTTTACAGTAATTTGCTTAAATGTAGTATCGATCAATATTGCAGCCGTTTGTACCGGATGATATAAAGTGTCGGTCAGATGTATTTTGGTCGAATCGTAATTCTTTAACGGGACTTGAAAATTAATCTTAAGGGGAGTAAGCAAATCCTGTACATTGTTAGAAAGTGAAGTGGTATATTTTAAAGTCTTCTCCGGATTTTTCTTAATTGCTGCGCCTGTATTTGTTGTTGGTTTTGTATTTTTTTCTTCTACATAGGCAAACAATTCTACCGGCGTTACATGATTGGAGATGTGGATCACACTATCGGCAAATGCAAAAAGCTGGGAAGGATTATTGTACATTTTCTGACCGCTTTCATCTTTCAATGCATATAAATGATATGTGCCTGCTGCCAGGTATCTGAATTGAAATTTTCCGGCAGAATCCAATCTTGCTACATATCTGGGTTTCTGCTTATAAACAGCGGAATCATCTAAATTTTTATACAAAAAAACCAGCATTGTACTGTCCACTTTTCCGGTTTCGGCAAGTACTACGTTGCCGCTAAAAGTAAGCGAATCAATATAAGATCCGGTAGAAAAAACATAAGTGAAATTATGAATCGGATTATTTTCATTGATGTCCTGCAATGCATCACCAAATTGAAAACTATAAGTGGTATTTGCCTGTAAAGTATCTCTGATCCTGATCGATACGGTCTTTAATTTTGAAGTAATATTTGGGATGATTTTTGGCTCCGGCGCTACCAATAAATATTTCTGCAAATCCTGCAAATGCACGTATTCATCAAAAGTGAACGTAATTCTGTTTCCGTCAAAATGAACGGTTTTGTTTGGTGGATTTGCATTTAATAATACCGGCGGAATCGTGTCTCTCGGCCCACCGGTAGGCATTCCGATTTGGGCGCAACCGCTTCCCATTATAGAAAGAAGATAACAAAATCCTACAGCCAATAAAATAATTATAGAATTATAAATTTTCATCAGAACAGCAAACTTAACTTCTTTGCATAGATATTGATTTTTCTGCTTCCTAAATAAAAATTAAATCTCCTGGTCTTCTTCGACGATATCATGCAGGGCGATGGCCAGTTTATTTTCTTTTACAAAATTGCACCAGTTACAATCTTCCTTTCCGCAACCGGTATAAAAATCCCTCGCCTGGATGCGATTCCAAACCTCGGTTATTTGTTGCTTTACTGTCGTAATATCTGCAGGTTCTATAAATATCTTTCTCTTCTGAAAACCCTTGGTTTTATCCGGCTCTACAAAGTCAAATTCAGAACTTACTACTTTCCAGTCTTTACCATCCACATTGTCAATTAGTATTTTATAAAACACGGCCTGACGCCAATAATCACCACCATTGGGGTTATCTGCGCTCGGAGCCAATAATTTCTTCTTTGTTTTCAGGTTATTTACATCACCGGTTTTGTAATCCACCACATTTACTTCTTTACCATTAAATTCCATTTTATCAATTTTTCCTTTGACAGGAATTCCGTTCATTACATTCTTTATATTCCTTTCTACTGCTACAATTTTATTGCACTTTTCCATGTAATGATCATAATAATTGCCTAACACGATTTCACCCTGCTCCATTCTTCTGTTAAATGCTTCCAATGTAAAATTTTCACGATGCCGTTGCATGTACCATTTAAAAAGATCAAGCATTTTTTCTTTCGATGGAAATTGCTGCTTTTCACTTTTTTGCATTTCCTCAAAAAGTTTTTGCAGCGCAAAATGTATCGCGCTTCCAAATTCTAAAGCTTCAGATTTACCGGAAGGAATCCTTATCAGATTTTTAAAATAAAATCCTAATGGACAATCCAGATAATTATTTAATGAAGTAACATTCATTACATATTTTTCCAGGATGGAACTGATAAAATCTTCTTCTGCCTTTTCTATTTCAGGCACCTGCGGAAGGAAATTTAAAACCTCGTATTCCATCAATTCTTCCTGTTGCAAAAGAATCGGTTTGATTTCTAAATTGTTGGCTTCAATTAGTTCTGCGATAAACATCGATTGCTCCGCATCTTTCCCATCTGGTTTTATTTTTACAAAAGATATTGCCAGGTTTTTTTCAGCCCTTGTAATCGCTACATAAAACAGGCGACGCAGCTCCTCGTCTTTGTTTCCGGATGGAAGCGATGAAAATAAAGTGTCAGGAAACGTATATCCTTTATTGTTGTTTTTTTTCTTTTCCCACAGATGCGCATTCATGCCGGTGATAAAAACATATTCAAATTCCAAACCTTTGGACCCATGCGCTGTCAACAGGTTTACGCCGGCGCTGTTTCCGGAATATTCTATTAAAGGCAATGGAATTTTTTCTTTTTTCATGATGTCAACCACATCGATCAATCCCTGAAGATCAAGCGCCGGATTACGTGAAGTTTCTTCTTTTATAAAATCAAAAAGGGCGGTAAGAATTTGCATCAGCCTTATTTTTTCCTCGCTTTTCATAATGTAAGAAAGTACGCCTGCGTGGATGATTTTTTCAAAAAGATGTTGAAGCGTTACATTGGAAACGTCTGCAATCAACTGTTCCATTATCTTGCTGAAATTTTTCAGCGAAGGAAGAATGCCTGTGTCGAAAAGATCGCGCGAAGCGGCATTTGCTTTTTCATACAATAATTTGCGAATGGATGTTCTGTCCTTGGTTTTGCTGGTACTGTAATTTTTCTCATTTACTTCTACCGTCAATTTTGCAATTTCAATTGGTGGGATTTTATAAAAATCAAAATGTAAAATCTCAAAAAGAATTTCATCGCCGCCGTAAGGTATATCATGTTCTGCAGCAAGATATCTCATGATCTGAATGATCT